>JBOHTX010000006.1:0-21970 GCA_050733855.1 Vulcanimicrobiaceae bacterium | reverse complement strand
CCGACCCGTTCGATCGCGAAGTACGCAGTCGAACCGGTCCCGAGGCCGATGCAGCTGTCGTCCGCAACGAAACGATCGACCGCGTAGAACCCGGCCCTTTGCTTTGCGCCCTTTTCGGAATCCATCGGTCGGTTCGTCGGCTGCGGCGTTCGGCGAATCCTCCGCGGCAGTAGCGCGAGGGCGGCGGTCCGAATCGCCGGGCGATGGTCGAACGCAAGTCCTCGGCGGCCTGGGGCGAAGCCGGGCCGCGGGAATCCCGCTGGCCGGCCTCGTTGACCGTCGTCCTGGCGGCGGCGCTGAACTTCGCGCTGGCGGAAAAGCTGTCATTCGGCCCGGAGTGGCTCTTCCCGGCCCTGGAGATGGCAATCCTCGTCCCGTTGCAAATCGTAGCACCCAATCGCATCGGGCGCGAGCAACGGACGGTGCAGTATGCGGCCGTGGCGCTGATCGCGCTCGTGAACATCGCCAACGTCGCTTCGCTCGTGCTGCTCGTCGAGACGCTGATCTTCGATGCCAAAGCCGTGACGGGTCCCTCGCTACTGCTTTCGGCCGCCGCGATTTGGGTGACCAATATCTTGGTCTTTGCACTCTGGTATTGGGAAATCGACCGCGGCGGCCCCGACGACCGGTTGCGTGCCGACCACCGCGCTCCCGACTTTCTCTTCCCGCAGATGGTGACGCCCGACTGCACCCACGAGGCCTGGTCGCCACGCTTCGTCGACTACCTCTACCTCGCGTATACGAATGCGACCGCCTTCAGCCCGACCGATACGATGCCGCTCACCCCGATCGCCAAGATGCTGATGCTCGTGCAGGCAACGGCCTCGCTCGTCACGATTGCGGTGGTCGCCTCGCGCGCGATCAACATCCTCTCGTAGCGATCATCCCGAACTCGGGGAACGCGTGCAGGATTCGTCGCTGTAGGGGACCCAGCGCCCGCCGACGTTCGCAAAGAAGTCGCGCTCGAAGCCGTCCGGAAAGCGGTCGACGTAGACGAGTTGCACTTCATCTCGCCGCAAGAAGCCGTTCGGCGCCGGCAACGATTCCGAACCCGCGAAGATCCAAGCGTCGCCGGTCCAGGGGGCGGCCGCGCCTTCAAAGCGCCCGAAGAACGGGGTCCCGGTGATCGAGAGCTTCCAGGTCTGCGCGGCCGGATCGAAGCGATAGGTCTCGTCGAGCGAGGTGGCCGGCCCGCCGACTCGGCGCACGAAGCGGTTGTGCATCGAAAGCGAGCCGTCGGCGTTGCGCGCGTAGACGTGCGTCGCCATCGAGCCGGCTCCGCTGCGGCAGGTCCAGCTTCCAAGGAGCAGATTCGCGCGGTCGGCGGCGGCCGCGCTCGCGTTCGCGCTGCCCAAGGCGGCGAGGGCCGCCGCGAGCGCGGTACGAGCCGTCAGATTTCCTCGAGGGCACATGGCGCTCGACGCTTAGGCGGGTACGGGTGGTCCGCTGAGCGCGGCTTGCAGTTCCGCGCGCGCATCGTTCTTGACGAGCACGATCACGACGTCGCCGCTTTGTAGCAGCGTATCGCCGCCCGGAATCAGCAGCTCCTCGCCGGGCCGGTCGATCGCGACCAAGATCGAGGAGCGCGGCAAGGCGAGTTCGACGACGCGTCGCCCGTCGGCGGGCGCCCCGGGACCGATCCCAAGGCGCACCAGCTGCAGATCGCCGTCCTTGAGCTTGGCGATGATCGCTTCGTCGCGAGCGCCCAGGTGCTCGTCGATCGCGGCCAGGATGATCTCGGTCGAGGAGATCAGCGTGATCGGCGCATCGCGATCGATCGATTCGAAGATGGCCTTGTTCTTGGGGTTGTTGACGCGCGCGATGCAACGCGCTTTGGAATGCTTCTTGGCGATAAGACAGACGACCAGGTTATCCTCGTCGTCGCCGGTATCCGCGACCACCACGTCGGCGCGGCGCACGCCGGCCTGTTCGAGGACCAGCGGATCGCAGCCGTCGCCGATCATGGTGACGTCGGTCTCGAGGACGTTCGCCATCAGTTGCGCTTTGCGCGCCATCTTCTCGATCACGACGATCTCGTGGTCCTTGGCCAAGAGCGCCCGCGCCAAATACGTCCCGACCTTTCCCGCGCCCACGACGATGACGAACATCAGGCCGAGAGCGTGATCGGGACATCCTGGGTGGTCGCGGCGAAGCGCGCAACGAACTCGGAGAGCCCCTCGGGAGCGACGATCGCGTTGATCTCATCGCCGGTGAGCAGCAGATCGTCGCCCGAGGCGACGAAGACGTGCCGGCCGCGGCGCACGGCGGCGATCCGCACGATCCCGGGTTTTTCGACCTCGGAGATGCGCAGGCCCGAATCCGAGGCGCGCAGCGTAACCGCAAGCGAAGAGAGTTTTCCGAAATCGAACGAAGGGACCGATTCGTAGGGCACGTGCATGAGCTTGTCACGCACGATCTTGGCGCCGAGCGTGGTCGGACAGACGGTTTCGATCCCCAGTTCGCGGTAGAGCTGCCCGCGCGGCGGATCGTAGATGCGCGCGACGATCTTGCGGATCCCGAAGATGCGCTGCGCGATCAGCGCCGCCATCACGTTGCGGTTGTCGCCGTCGGTCACCGCGACGAAGCCGTCGGCGTCGGCGGCGCCGGCGCGCTCGAGGACGTCGGAATCGATCCCGGTCCCCACCTCGACGCGGCCACCAAAGTGGCTGCCGAGCCGCGTGAATGCGGCTGGGTTCTCGTCGACGACGGTGACGTCGTGCGATTCGGCCGTCAGGAGTTTCGCGAGCGTCGAGCCGACGCGCCCGCACCCGACGATCAGGTATCTCATGGGGTAGGCAGTACTTCTTTGGTGGGCGGTCCGGCCCTGGGGTTGCCCTTGCGCCCTGCGGCAGGATGGGTGCGCAACGCCGAGAACCGCAGGAAGTCCTGCCGCAAGGTGACGGGGCGTAGCTCAGCTTGGTAGAGCGCTGCGTTCGGGACGCAGAGGTCACAGGTTCAAATCCTGCCGCCCCGAGAGTTCCCCGACGCCGCCGACCGGCTTGCCACGAAGGCGCTCGCATACACTGTGTTCTCTCGCTTCGGTCCGGCGGCCAAACGCATCTTGCGCGGAGCCGAGCAAGCGGCCCGCAATCACAACCACTACTACGTCGGCGTTGGGCACTTGCTGCTCGCGCTCATCGAAGAATCCGACCCCGCCATCGAGGCGCAGCTGCGCGAGCGGGGGATCCGGCGGGACATCGCGCTGGCACAGGCGCGCCGGGCGCTCGGGACCGGCGACGACCGCCTCTGGGAGGGGATCCTGATCACGCCGCGCGTCCGGGCGGTGGTGGCGCGCGCCGAAGAAGGGTTGGACGAGGGCGCGGAACTGGCGCCGGTCGATCTCTTCCACGCGCTCGCGGAAGAGGAAGTCGGGCTTGCCGCCGAGGTGCTCGCCGGCAGCCGCTGCGACCCCTCGCCTCAGGCGCGCGCCTAGGTGGGTCACCTCACCGCGGTCGTGCTCGGCATCGTCGAGCATGCGGGCTATCCCGGCCTTTTCGCCGTCATGGCGCTCGGAAACATGGGGATGCCGGTCGGGACCGAGGTCGTCGTGCCCGCGGCGGGCGCCCTGGTCGCGACCGGCCACCTCTCGAGCCTGTGGCTGGCGGGCCTGGTGGCGACCTTCGGCGAGCTGGTCGGCGGCACGATCCTCTTCGCGGTCGGCTATTTCGGTGGGCGACCCTTCGTGGCGCGTTACGGCCGTTTTTTACGGGTCGACGACGCGAAACTCGACCGCTTCCACGCGTTCTACGAACGTCACGGCAGCGTCGTCGTCTTCGTCTGCCGCTTTATTCCGTTCGTGCGGGGAGTCTCGGCGCTGCCGGCCGGCGTCTCGCGCATGGGGCTCGCCCCGTTCCTTGCATACACCGCGCTCGGTTCGGCGGTCTTCTGCTTCGGGCTCGCGTGGCTCGGCAGCCTCTTCGGACACCACCTCGATGACATCGCTCCCCGCATCCATGGCATCTCGCTGGCCGTGCTCCTCGCGCTCGTCGTCGCGGCGGTCGCCGGCTTCGCGTACCTGCGCCGTCGCACGGCCTAACTTCGCGCGCGAGCGGAAGGGCTAAGCCGCGTGGCCATGCAGACGAGCGACGAACGCTCCCTCGCAACGAAGCTCGCGCAACTCCCGGACGCCCCGGGCTGCTACCTCCTGATCGGCGAGGGCGAGCGGGTGCTCTACATCGGCAAGGCGATCTCGTTGCGCAATCGCGTGCGTTCGTACTTTCAGGCGAGTGCCGCCCATCCGCCGCGCACCAGGGGGATGGTCGAACGAGTCCGGGATCTGCGCTGGATCGCGGTCAGCAACGAAGTCGAGGCCCTGATCCTCGAAGCGAATCTCATCAAGCGGCACCAGCCGCCCTTCAACGTGCGGCTGCGCGACGACAAGCGCTATCCCTATCTCAAGGTCACGAACGAGCACTTTCCGCGGGTCGCCTTCACCCGCACCGTGCGCGGCGACGGTGCCCGCTACTTCGGGCCGTACACCAACGCCCACGGCTTGCGGGAACTGATCGACCTGATCCGGGTCGCCTTTCCCCTGCGGACGTGTCGCGAGCCGATCGACGGCCGGCGCAAGCGCCCTTGCTTGCAGTATCACATCAAGCGCTGCCTGGCGCCTTGCGTCGGCTATCAGAGCGAATCGGAATACGATGCGCTGGTCGAAGAGGTCGTGCTCTTCCTCGAAGGGCACCAAGATCGTTTGCTGGCAAGGCTCTCCGGCGAGATGGCGGCGGCCGCCGAGCGGCTCAATTTCGAGGCGGCCGCGCAGCTGCGCGATCGGATCGTCGCGGTGCGGCGGGTGACCGAGGGGCAGAAGGTCGTGTGGCGCTCGCGCATCGACATGGATCTGGTCGCCTCGGCGCGCGCCGCCGGCCAGGCCTGCATGCAAGTCTTTCTGGTGCGCGGCGGCAAGCTGCTCGGGCAAGAGCATTTCATTCTCGACGGTGTCGGCGAGCGCGACGACGACGAGCTGTTCGCGCAGTTCTTCGCGCAGTTTTACGCCGCGCGGACGGCGCAGACCGCAAGCGGATTCTCGCCGCTTGCGCTGCGCGAGGCGCGCGCCAACGAAGTGCCGCTCGCACCCAAGCGGCGCGCGGCGGCAGCGCTTGCGCAAGGCGCGATTCCCAAGGAGGTGCTGGTCGAAGCGCTGCCCGCCGACCGTGCGACGCTCGAGACCTGGCTCAGCCAGACCAAGGGGACGCGGGTGCGCATCCTGCGGCCGCAGCGCGGAGCGCGTGCGGACTACCTGCGCTTGGTCAAGGAAAACGCCGAGCAGAACCTACGCGCGTTCCTGGCGCACCAGGAAGTCCAGGAGACGGCCTCGGCGCGTGCGCTGAGCGAGCTGGCCGCCGCGCTCGATCTTCCGGAGCCGCCGCATCGGATCGAATGCTACGACGTCTCGAACATCTCCGGAACGAACCCGACCGCTTCGATGGTCGTCTTCGTGGAGGGGCGCGCGAAGAAGAGCGATTACCGCCGCTTCAAGCTGCGCTACGACGCCGGCTCGAACGATTTCGCGATGATGGCCGAGACCCTACGCCGCCGGCTTCGTTACCTGCGTCCCGATACGAACGCGCCGGGCGAAGAGGACCCCGCGAGCATCGCCGAGCCCGGCGAGCGCGCGCTCGCCGAGCAGCTGCGCAAAAAGGAGCGCTTCCACAAGCGACCGGATCTGCTGTTGATCGACGGCGGGAAAGGACAGCTCGGCGCGGTCGTGGAGGTGCTCGAAGAGCTCGATCTGTGGGGCATTCCGGTCGCCGGACTCGCCAAGGAGCACGAGTGGCTCTTCGTTCCCGGCAACGCGGAGCCGATCGTTTTGCCGCCGGGTTCGGCGGCGCTGCATCTCGTGATGCGGATTCGAGACGAGGCGCATCGCTTCGCGGTGACCTACCACCGTCAGCGCCGCGGAAAGGCGATGACGGCCTCCGCGCTCGATGCGCTGGCTGGCGTCGGCCCGGTGCGTCGCAAACGACTGCTTGGGACCTTCGGAACGGTCGCGGCGCTGCGGCGCGCGCCGCTCGCTGAGATCGCGGCGATCAAAGGGATGACGCCGGCGCTCGCCGCGAGCGTCAAGGCGGCGCTCGGCGCGAGCGCGCCGGCGGTGAGCGGGCGGTGAGCACGGCCTATCGTCTGGCGCGGCCGTTCTTGCATGCGCTCGACGCGGAGCGCGCGCACGCACTCGGCCTGCGTGCGCTCGAACGCGGGCTCGGCGTTCCGCGCGCAACGGTACGTCCCGACCCGAGCCTACGCACGACGCTCTTCGGACGCCCGCTCGCGCACCCGCTCGGCCTCGCCGCCGGTTTCGACAAGGACGCGCGCGTGGTCGGGCCCGCACTTGCGCTCGGATTCGCGTTCGTCGAGGTCGGCGGCGTCACGCCGCTCCCGCAACCGGGAAACCCGCGGCCGCGCGTCTTTCGTCTGGCCGAAGATCGGGCGGCGATCAACCGGATGGGGCTCCCGAGCGAAGGTGCCGAGGTCGTTGCCGGGCGGCTCGACCGGCTCGCGACGCGTGCCGGATTGCTCGGCGTCAACCTGGCGCCGAATACCGCGAGCACCGACCCCGTCGCCGATCTGGTCGCACTTGCGGAACGCTTTGCGCCGCGCGCCGATTACCTGGCGCTCGATATCTCGTGCCCGAACGTCGTGGGCGGGCGGCGTTTCTCCGATCCCGAGGCGCTCGACGTCCTGCTGGCGCGGGTCGTTCCGGCGATGGGCGGGCGGGCCGCGCTTGCGCTCAAGCTCTCACCCGATCTCGCGGGCGACGCGCTCGATGCGATCGTCGCGGTCGCACAGGCGCACCGGATTGGCGGACTGATCGTCGGGAACACGACGCTCGCACGCGCGCCGCTGCGCAGCCGCTTCGCGAACGAAACCGGCGGCCTCAGCGGCGCACCGCTCTTTGCGCGCGCGCTCGCTGCGGTGCGCACCGTTGCCGAGCGAGCCGGCGGAACGCCCGCGGTGATCGGTTGCGGAGGAATCGCAAGCGGGGCCGACGCCTATGCGATGATTCGGGCCGGCGCCGTCGCGCTCCAGCTCTACACTGCGCTCGTCTACGCGGGCCCGGCCGTCGTCGTTCGGATCGCTCGCGAGCTTGCCGACGCGCTACGCGCCGGCGGGTTCGCGACGCTCGCGAGCGCGAGCGGCTCCGATTGTGCGGCAGCCCGAGACTACGGCGGATCGATCGTCACGCCACCGTAGGAGTAGACGATCGTTGCGGTGCCCCGCGGATCGCTCGTGACGGCTCGCTGCGGCAGGTCGTCCGCGCCGAGCCAAACCGTTGCCCGCGATCCGTCACGTCCTGTGAAAGAATAGGCGTGCAGGGAGGCGCCGCCGACCGACTGCATCCCCATATCCTTCACCGACGCCGGAACGACGTCGCGCACGGGTGAGCGGCGATAGCGCGCGAGCGTGCTGCCCATCGTACCGGCCATTGCCGAAGGCATCTGCCTCCAGGTGCCGCCCTGATTGAACCAGACGTTGTCGCCGATTACGAGTTCCACGAATCCGTTCGGGAGCACGACCCTCGTGCGGTCGCTACCGACCAGGTCGACCTTGACGGTCTGCCCGTTGGAAAAGCGCATATCGGCATGGATGGCCTTCTGCGCTCGGAACGCGCTAGCGGCTCGTTGCAAATCTCCGTACGGGTCGGCGAGCGCCGCCCGTGGGCAGGCCGAGCTCGCAAGGAGTATCGCAACGGCCAGGACTCGCTTCATGGGAGCGCCTTTCTCGATGTCTCGCCGGGTGCGTGGGCGCCGCGTCGGCGCCCACGCCACGATCCTAACGCAGCGCGCTTACGAAACGCTTACGGGGGCGGGGAGGCTCGCCTGCGGGCAGACGATGCGGGCGAAAGGAAAGCGCGCCCGGCCGGCGGCACTACCCGGCCGAAGGAGTGGAGAGACGCGTGTATTTTGTGATCCGGCTTCTGCTGAACGCCGCGGCGCTGCTGCTGATCGCCGATGCGGTACCGGGGCTCCACGTCGGTTCGTACGGCGCGGCGATCCTGAGCGCGCTCGTGCTCGGGATCGTCAACGCGATCTTGCGGCCGGTCCTGATCCTCTTGACGCTGCCGCTCGTCGTCCTGACGCTCGGGCTCTTCACCCTGGTCATCAACGCGTTCGCGTTCTACCTGGTGGGCAAACTCGGGCTCGGGCTATCGGTGCACGGCTTCGGCGCAGCCTTCATCGGCGCTTTGCTCATGACGATCGTTTCGTTCGCGCTCTCGCAGTTCGTGAAACCGGCCGTCGCCGCGACCTAGCTACGCGTACGCAGCCAGTGCGTACTGCTCGACCATCCGCTGGGTGTTGAAATACGAACCGTTGAGCGCGATCGCGTTGCGGGCGATCCAAGCGAAGCGTTCGATCTCGCGATAGAAGAGCGGCACGATCTCAGCGAGGCGGGCGTACAGCGCGGCGGCGTCGGCCTCGTCGGGGAGGTCGCCCCGTCCTTCGCCGATCGCCCAGCCGGTCACGCCTTCGACGCAGCCCTCCACCCACCAGCCGTCGAGCGTGCTCAGGCTCGGAACGCCGTTGAGCGCGGCCTTCATGCCGCTCGTGCCCGACGCTTCGAGCGGCGGACGCGGCGTACTGAGCCAGAGGTCGACGCCGGCGACGATCTGGGCGGCGAGCGCCATCTCGTAGTTTGCGAGGTAGACGACGGAGACCGCGGGGCCGAGCGCGCGCGCCGCGGCGAAGATGCGCGCGATCACCGCTTTTCCGTCGGCGTCTTGCGGATGCGCTTTCCCCCCGAAGACGAACTGCAGCGGGCCTTCCCGCTCGGCCACCGCGCGCAACCGTTCGAGATCCGAGAAGACGAGTGCTCCGCGCTTGTACGCGGCCGCACGGCGCGCGAACCCGAGCGTCAGCCGGTCCGGATCGAGCCGCGGGCCACCGCGCACCGCAATCGTCGTGAACAGCCGCTCCTTCGCGCTCCGATGCGCGGCGCCGAGTTCATCGAGCGGCAAACCGATCGCGTGTCGCAGGTACGCAGCGTCCTCGCGCCAGCGCGGCAGCCGGCGATCGAGGAGCGCGGCGAGCGCCGGCGCGGTCCAGCGGACGTGATGGACGCCGTTGGTGATCGCGCCGATCCGTGCGTCGCCGAAGAGCGCACGCGAGACCTCGCCGTGGCGCATCGCGACGCCGTTGGTGTAACGCGAACCGGCAAGCGCGAGACGGCTCATGTTGACGTGACCGTCGTCGAGGGCACCGAGACGTTCGAGCAAATGCAGGCGCCGCGGGCCGAGCAGCGCTTCCGCAAGCGAACGCTCGAAGCGATCGTGGCCGGCCGGCACCGGCGTGTGGGTGGTGAAGGCGAAGTGCGTGCGGATCGCAGCGAGATCGGCGTCGCTTGGCTCCGCGCTGCCGGCGGCCGCGAGGCGGCGCTCCAGCAGAGCGGCGATCAGCAGGGCCGAGTGGCCTTCGTTAAGGTGGTAGGTCGAGATTCCATCGGCCAGGCCGAGCCGTTCGAGCAGCGCCGCGCCGCCGTAACCGAGGATCGTTTCTTGCGCGAGCCGGTAGCGCGCGTCGCCGCCGTAGAGCGAACCGACCAGCGCGCGGTCGCGCGGATCGTTCCCTTCGAGATCGGTATCGAGCAGAAAGACCGGAACGAGCGCTCCGCCGCGTCCGACCAAATCGAAGCGCCAGGCCCCGATGCGGACGCGCCGGCCTTCGAGTTCGAGCTCGACGGTCGCGTCGACCGCGCGTAGACGCGCAGCCGGATCCCAGCGATCGGGGTGTTCGCGCTGTACTCCCTCGGCGTCGAGCTCTTGCACGAAATAGCCCTCGCGATGGACCATGCTTACGCCGACGACCGGCAACCCGAGGTCGGCGGCCGAGAGCAGCACGTCGCCGGCGAGCACGCCGAGGCCGCCGCTGTACGTCGGAATCTCCGACGCCAGCGCAATTTCCATCGAGAAGTACGCGATCCGTGGATGCAGGTGCGCCGCCGCCACAGCCGGATTCCGGCCGCTTTGTACCGCAGCGACGCGAACCGGCGCCGCGGCCGCTTCGGCATTCTCCATCATTCGGTTAGAGACGCTCTTCCTTCGCAGGACGCCGTGCGCCTGCCGAGGCGCGCACGCGGCTCCTAGCGCAACCGCTCGTCGGCCAGATCGAGGTCGTACTGGACGCGGCGGTAGATTTCGTCGGGGATTTCGCCCGAGGCACGCAGCCGCGCGATCTCGCGCCGCTCGGCAAGCAGCGCTTCGCGCTGTAGCTCGTGATCGAGCGCGACCTCACTCTCTTCGAGCGAGCCGTCGAGGTGGCCGCTCAGGTGCGCGATCCGGTACTCGTACTCGCCGAGCAGGCGCCCCTCGACTTCCCACGCCTCCGTCGAATCGAAGCGCGGTTCGAGTTGGCGCAAGCGCGCGATCGCCGCGCGCAGCGCAGTGACCCGTACTTCCAGTTCGCGCGCCCCGAGATTTTCGCCCGCATCGAGCCGCAGCCAGCGCAAGAGCGGGATCAGGGAGAGCCCTTGACCGACCAGCGTCGCGAGGATGACGCAGAAGGTGACGAAGACGATCGTATCGCGTCCCGGAAAGGGCGCGCCGCTCGCGGTGCGGGCTGGGATCGCAAGCGCAGCCGCCAGCGAAACGACGCCGCGCATCCCACTCCAGCCAAGCACCACCAGATAGCGCCAACTCGGCGGGCCCTCGCGGCGCGTGATCGCAGGAAAAAGCACGCGCGGCAGATGCGCCGCCGGAAAAATCCAGATCATCCGCAAGGCGATCACGAGCAGGCTGACCGCGACCCCGATCCAGAGGTTCTCGCGAACGAAACTGGGTTGGTGGATTACCGAACGGACGTCGAGGCCAATCAGCACGAAGACCGCGCCCTCGAAGAAGAACGTCAGCACGTTCCAAACCGAGTACGCGACCAGGCGCGAATCGGCTTCGTAGAGCCGATCGGCGAGGCGGCTCACAAAAACCCCGGCGGTCGCAGTCGCCAAGATGCCGGAGACGCCGAGGCCGTCGGCGGCGAGGTAGATCGCGTAGGGCGCGAGCAATCCGAGCGCGGTATCGATGAGCGGATCGGAAAGTTGACGCACTCGCAAGAGTTTCGTGATCGCAATGACCGCCGAGCCGAGTGCCAGCCCGATCGCGATCCCGCCGACCGAGACAACCACGAGGCTCAGCGCGGCGCTCGTGGGCACGAAGACCCCGCTGACCGCGGCGATGACCGCGAAGCGGTAGATCACGAGAGCCGAGGCGTCGTTGACCAGGCCCTCGCCGTTCAGGATCGCGCCGATCCGGCGCGGGATCGAGAAGCGCTCGAAGATCGCATTCGCCGCCACCGCGTCGGGAGGTGACACGATCGCGCCGAGCGCGATCGCTGCGGGCCAGCCGAGGCCGGGCGCGAGCTGGTGTGCGAGCAACGCGACAAAAGCCGTCGTGAACACGACGAGTCCGATCGCGAGCAGCCCGATCGGCCGCAGATTCGCCCGGAAATCGCGCCAATCGGTCGTCCAGCCGGCCGCGTAGAGCAGCGGCGGCAAAAAGATGATGAAGACCAGATTCGGGTCGAGCGTAAAGCGCGGCGCACCCGGAATGAAGGCGAGCGCGAGCCCGCCGAGCACGAAGGCGATCGGGTACGGGATCGAGACCCGCTTCGCGACGATCGCAAACGCCACGATCGCGGCCAGCACCACGAACGTCCAGAGCGAACCAACCATCGACCCTTGTGCCTGCTCCTCGCGCGACCGGACGAGCCGTCCTTGTAAGACGCCCGGGAGACCGCTCGCCGCCCCGCGCCGGTTTCAGCGAGCGGAACGCCGCGCAGCCCCGGGGGGCGAACGAACGACGGTCGGCTCCCCTCGGCAGGGATCGGTCCCGCGGCGGCCTATCGGCGCGGGATGCCTTGCTTTACACTTTCTCGCGTGCGGCGCGCGCTCGGTGCGCTCTCCGCCTTGCTCGCCGGAGTCGTGCTCGCGGGGTCCCCCGCACGCGCGTCGTCGACCCCGCTTTCGGTCGAGGTCGGCCCGCAATTCCTCACCCAGGGCGCGGCGCGCTCGGTCGGCGGCGACGTGCAGCCGGCCTTCGGCCTCGACTATGATTTCGGACCGAACCTCCCGCTCCCGGTCCGCACCTCGTTCCACTTCAACTACGCCGGCGGCTCGGCCAACGGCGGGAACCTCAACGAGTACGGCTTCGGCTTCGGCGCCCGGCTGACGACCCCGATCTACCTCGGTGCCGGGATCGACGTCTACAACGTGAATCTCCATCCGCTACCGGGCCGCGTTCCGGAGGGGGCGACGAGTACGACCGGGCTCGGCAGCGACTTCGTGCTCGGCGAGAATCTGCTGACGGTCCCGGGCGGGGTCGGACTCTCGCTCGAGGCGCGCTACAAGCTGGTGCCCAACCTCGACGGCATCGACCCAAGCGCCTTCGGGATCGACCTGCGGGTGCATTTCTAGCCGCACCGCGCGCCGGCAAACTCGGCAAGGCGCCCACTCGTTGAATCCCAACGCGGATTGTGCTAGAATGTCCGTCGCCGGTGAAGGGTCCGGCGAAATCACGATCGCGGGGCTGAGGAGTTTCGACGAGTTGAACCGTGGTCGACGTCAGCAGGCGGAGTTGCGAGCACTCCTAAAACGATCGCAACGCGTATACACGCGAACGACAACTACGCTCTGGCTGCCTAAACTCTAGGTAGTCACGGTTCCCGGAGGGTCGCCGACGCCGCTCCGGGCGCCGTCATCAAGGCCGGCTGGGGGGCCGAGTGCGCTTCGCGGAGCCCCCGAGATTGCGAAGCTGCGGTCGCACCGAAGTCCGGCTTCGAGACGCCGGGCGACCTAAGACAAACTCGAAGCTGAGCCTGGAGAACGCGTCGGTCCGGCGATTCGGACTCGGGGGGCAGTTCCCCGACAGCTCCACCACTGTCGAAAGAAGATCACCGCAGACGCAGGTCGCCGTGATCTTCTTCGTATGAAACAGAGCGCAGGGCTTCGCGTCTCGGGGGCCGGAAATCGCCGGCGTGAACGAGCTATCGCGGACGCGGCTCGAGCGCATTTTCGCGCACCGCCGGCGCAGCGGCACGACGTTTCTTGGGCGCCATCTCGCGCGGGCACTCGCCGAGCGCGGGCATCACACGGCGATCGTTACGCGCGCCCGGAAAGACGGGGACCTCGCGGCCCGGAGAGCCGCGCGATGATGCCCGGCTACTTCGGCGCGTTGAGCATCGTGCTCTTGATTTCCATCGTGCGGGTGAGGATCCTGAATCGGCGCGGCATCGTCGCCATGAAGTTCGGCGGAACCGACAAAACCGATTTCTTGATTCCGCCGTTTGCGTTCTTGTACTTCTACCTCGTATTCGCCGTCGCGTTCAACTGGCCGACGTTCGCGGGGGACGATCTCCTTCGGTCGGCATCGCTGCGGTGGGCCGGCGTTCTGTTCTGCGCAGCCGCGTTGTTGCTGATGGTCCTCAGTCTCGTTTCTTTCGGGTCCAGCTTCCGCGTCGGAATCGACACCGAACAACCGAGTGCCCTGAAAACGTCGGGCATCTTCGCGTTCACTCGTAACCCGATTTACGTCGCATTCGGCTGCGTCCTGCTGGGCGAATTCCTCATCGGGCCGCGCTGGATTCTCTTGGCGTACCTCATCGCGGGTATCGCGTTGTTTCATCGCCAAGTTCTGCGCGAAGAGGCGTATCTTCAGCAACGCTACGGCGCGGAGTACACGGCATATCGCGGGCGGGTCCGGCGCTATGTGTAGTGCCTTGCTTGGCCGCGCGGGCGGAGCTTAGGTCGCGCGCTTTTTGCGGTCCATGAGCTGCCAGATCATGGGCGTGAAGATCAGTTGCATCGCGAGGTCCATCTTGCCGCCGGGGCAGACGATGGTGTTGGAACGCGACATGAACGAATCGTGCAGCATCGCGAGCAGGTAGGAGAAGTCGATCCCCTTGGGGCTGCGGAAGCGGATCACGAGCATCGATTCATCGAGGGTCGGAATCGTCCGTGAGATGAAGGGGTTCGAGGTGTCGACGATCGGGACGCGCTGGAAGTTGACGTGGGTGCGCGAGAACTGCGGCACGATGTAGTTGACGTAGTCCGGCATCCGGCGCAGGATCGTATCGACGATCGCTTCCTTCGAATGGCCGCGCGCGATGCGGTCGCGGTGCAGCTTCTGGATCCACTCGAGGTTGATCGTCGGCACGACCCCGATCAGCAGGTCGCCGAAGCGCGCGACGTCGACCGTCTCGGTCGCGACGGCACCGTGCAGCCCTTCGTAGAACAGTAGGTCGGTTTTGGGCGGGAGCGGCTCCCAGGGGGTGAAGGTGCCGGGTTCTTGCCGGTAGGGCTCGGCTTCGGCGTCGCTGTGCAGGTACGTGCGGGTGCGGCCGCTCCCGCTTTCGGCGTAGGACCGAAAGAGCGATTCGAGTTCCTCGAAGACGTTCGCTTCGGGGCCGAAGTGGCTGAGGTTGCGGCCCTCCTGCTGCGCGGCCTCGAGCTTGGCGCGCATTTCGTTGCGGTCGAAACGGTGGTAGGCGTCGCCCTCGACGATCGCGGGCTTGATCCCCTCGCGTCTGAAGATCTGCTCGAAGGTCCCTTTGACGGTTGTCGTGCCGGCGCCCGACGAACCGGTGATCGCAACGATCGGATGGCGCGCGCTCACGGCTTACTTCGCGCTGCGGAAAAGCGAGCGTTCGTTGAAGAGCGGCGTGGCGAACACCAAGTCCTCGCCGCGATCGTGGCGCTCGTAGTACGCGCGCAAGCGTTCGACTTCGCGCAGCGAGCCGAAAACGAGCGGCACCCGCTCGTCGAGCGAACTCGGCTGCAAGTCGAGGACGCGCTCACGCCCGGTCGTCGCCGCGCCGCCGGCCTGTTCGACCAGCATCGCGATCGGATTCGCTTCGCCGAGCAACCAGGGAATGCGCGCCGCGCCGGGCCCGCGCAGGTCGTGCGGTTCCATGAAGAGCCCGCCGCGCACCAGGATGCGCTGCAGTTCCAGCGCACGCGAATCGATCCAACGCGTCCGGAAGTTGCGCCCGCGCGGGCCGCTCTCGCCCTGGACGCATTCGGCGACGTAGTGCCGGACGGGCGGCTCCCAGAAGCGCTCGCCGGCAGCATCGATTGCGAATTCGTCGGTTTCCTCGGCGATGCGCAGGTCGGGCTGGGTGAGCGTGTACGCGCCGATTTCGCGATCCAGCGTGAATCCGTGGACACCGGAACCGAGCGTGAACGCAAGCGTCGCCGTCGGTCCGTACAGTGCCAAACCGGCGGCGACCTGCTCGCTTCCGGGTTGCAGAAAATCGGCGCGTTCGGGATCGGCGATGCCGTGCGGGGCGCGCAGGACCGAGAAGAGGCTGCCGACCGTCTGGTTCACGTCGAGGTGCTCGGCGCCGTCGAGCGGGTCGACGATCAGCAGATAGCGGCCGCGCGGGTAGGTCGCCGGGATCGCGTGCGGCTCGGCGGCGGCGCTCGAGAGGATGCCGCAAAGTTTGCCGCCCCACTCGCACTCGCGCACGAAGATCTCGTGGGCGCTCTCGCGTGGCGCAAGCTCTTGCGGGTAAAGTGCACCGCGCGAGACCGCCGAGGCGACGAACTTGCAGGCGGTTTGAATGTCGTTGAGGAGCGCTGTCAACTCGGCGTTGGCCTCGGGCCGGCGCCGCTCGTCTTCGATGATGAACTTGCTAAACGTCGTGCGGCGATGCGGCATGCGGGCTCCCGGCGGCTGCGATGGACCGGCGAGTGCCGGCCCGGGGGGCAACGGGGGCACGCCGTCCCGTTTTCAATGCAGCGGGGCGACGAACCGCACGCACGTTTGACGTTTGCGGGCGCCGCGTCCTCTTGCGGGCAGCGGGGCCGCATCGTCTGCACCGCGATGCGAGAAAGCGAACGCCGTGCTCGCGCGCCGGCGCACGTTCTCGGAGCGCGGACGGGGAGCGGCCGCCGGCCCCGGGAAAGTCGGTCCCCGCGGAAGGCCGCGCGGGAGGAACGATGCTCGACGCTCGACCGGCACTGCTGACGCTCGCGCTGCTTGCGGCCTGTAGCGGCGGGAGCTCCTCCGGCTCCTCGGGCAGCACCACGCCGCCGACGGGGAGCCCGACCGCGGGCGCAACGCCGACGGCGAGTCCGTCGGGCCGTCCGACCGCTCCGCCCGCAAACCAGGCGATCACCGCCCCGGCCGGCTTCAGCGTCAGCGTGGTAGCAAACGTGGGCGGGGCGCGCCAGCTGGCCTTTCTGCCCGACGGCGATCTGCTGGTCGGCACTTTGGGCAACGCGGTGGTGCTCGTGTCCGCGCCCGACGCGGGGAACGCTGCCGCAGGCTCGCCCGTGACCTTCGCGACGATGGCGGAAGGCCCGGCCCAAGGCGTCGCGTACGGCGGCGGCTACGTCTACGTCGCGACCGAGCATGCGCTCTGGCGCGCGCCGTACAGCGCCGGGATGCAGAGCGCGAATCCGCTCCAAATCGCGAGCTTTCGCCAGGGCTCGATCGCTCCGAACTCCGACGGCGACGTTCACCACACGAGTTCGGTCGCGGTCGACGGCTCGCAGCTCTTCATCGGAGTCGGCTCATCGTGCAATGCCTGCACGGAGGTCGATCCGACGCGCGCCACCATCCAAGCCGCCAATCTCGACGGCTCCGGGATGCACACCTACGCGACCCGCATCCGCAACCCGATCGCGCTGACGGTGAATCCCGCGACCGGCACGCTCTGGGCCGGCGGCGCGGGCCAAGACCGCTTGCCAACGCTGCACCCCTACGAATACATCGATCCGGTCTCGCTGCATGCGGTCGGCGTCGATTACGGCTGGCCCGATTGCGAAGAGAACCGCGTCGCGTACGCGAGCGGCTCGGATTGCTCGAACACCGTGATTCCGAGCCTGGAATTGCCCGCCTACGCGACGATCATCGGGCTTACGTTCTATCCCGCGAATCAGAGCGGGCCTTACGCGTTCCCGGCGAGCTATCGGGGCGGACTCTTCGCGAGCGTCCACGGCAGTTGGCACACGCCGAACGGCCATCACGTACCGCCGGGCGTTGCGTTTTTCCCGATGAACGGTGACGGCCCGCCGAGTCCCGTGAATTGGAGCGATCCGAGCGCGCAGTGGAGCGAGTTCCTCTCGGGGTTCCAAGACGACGCGAACGGCGACGCGCGGATCGGGCGGACGACCGGAATCGCGGTCGGTCCGCAGGGCAGCCTGTTCGTGGCCGACGACCAAAGCGGGAACATCTATCGCATCAGGCCGAGCGCAAGCGGCAGCGCGCAGCGCACGCGCTAGCGCTCAGGCGACGGCGCTGCTGTGCCGCGCCTCTTCGCGCTGGGTCGGCGCGGCCGCGAAGGCGATCAGGGCCGCGAGATCATCGCTGCCGCTGGCCGCGAGGTAGCGTTCGACGAGCCGCGGGAACACGAGGCTCGTGACGCGCACGTCGGCGAGCGCACGATGCGGCGTCGCTTCGCCGAGCGCTTCGCGCGGGATCCCGAGATGGTAGCGCAGCACTTGATTGCCGTAGGCCGGCGCATCGGGAAGGACGTGCGTTGCCAGGCGCAACGAGCAGATCGTCGGCCGCTCGCGCAGCGCCGGCAAGAACGAGAGGTCGAAGCGCGCATTGTGCGCCACGAGCGTCGCATCGGCGCAGAGCGTCCGCAACTGCGGCAGAACTTCGGCCAGCTTCGGGGCGCCGCGAGTCTCGCGCTCGGTCAGGTGATGGATTGCCGAGGCCGTCGCCGGGATCGGACGCTCGGGATCGACGAGCGAAGAAAAGACCGCGCGCTCCACTCCGCCTTCGATGACCAGCACGGCGACCTCGACCACCCGGTCGCGACTCGGATCGATCCCCGTCGTCTCGACGTCGACGAACGCAAAGCGCGCCGTCCGTAGGCTCTCCATGCGATCACGATAGCGTGCCCCTGTGCCACCCGGCTGGCACGAACGGAATCTGCTTGCGCCGCCTACGTTCCCGCGGGCGCAACGAGGACGACGGTCAGGGTCACATCGACCGTTCCGCCGATCACCGGATCGAGACGAGTGACCGACATGCCGAAGGCGTGACGGTCGACGTGGCCGACGGCCGTGTAGACGGGATGCTCGGCGTCGCCGGCTACCGTCACGTCGAGATGTTCGGGCTGCGTGACGCCGTGCATCGTCAGCATGCCGTCCAGCCCGAAGGCGTTCGCTCCGCGCGGCACGATTGCGGTGCCGACGAAGGTCCATGTCGGAAAGCGCGCGGCGTCGAAGAAATCGGGGCCGCGCAGGGCGGCGGTCTGATCGGGATCGCCCGTCGTAATACGGGATGCGTCGAGAACCGCCGAGACGCTGCGCGGGATCGCGGAACCGCCCTCGAGTACCACCGTGCCGCTTTGGATCGGTACCGCCCCGGTGACGCGTTCGACGAAGATATGCTGCACGCCGAACTGCGCGCTCGAGTGCGCGGCGTCGATCGCGCGCGTCTCGCCCGCAACCGCGATCTGTGCCGCCGCAAGGGAGAGCGCTGCCGCGAAAGCCGCACCGACGCACGCAACGATCGCGTGACCGAGCGCGCCGGCCCGCATCAGCGCGCAACCGTGAACTGGAGGTTCAATGTATGCATCGTTTGTGGAGTGTGCAAGATCACGTCTTCGATCGTGACCCGGGAGTGTTCGGTCGGGGCGTAGCCGAGCAGCAGCACGCCGTCGCGAACGAAGCCGCCGGGATCGCTCGTTCCTTCGTAGCGTCCGAGCGCGAAGAGCCGCCGGCCCAAGGCGTAACGCAGTTGCGTAAAGCCGCCGCTGGACGCGCAGCCCCCGAGGCCGGCGATTCCGCAGTCGGAGTCCCAGCCGCTTTGCAGCACGTTCTCGCTCGAAAGCCGCCCCCATTGGTCGAAGACGATCGAATACCCGGTGCGCTCGAAGCGGTCGAGCGCGCCGCCCGGCACGGGGCGGGTCCCTTCGTAGCGGTAGAGACCGAGCGTGAGCGGTCCGAGCGCGTCTTGCGCGAACCCCATGATGTCAGTTCCGGTCGACGGGAATCCGCTTTGCCGGTCGTGCCCCGGCCCGGCGAAAATCTGCACGCTCGGACCGCGTAAGGGATCCCCGATGCCGACACGTGCCCCGATCTTCGGTTCGAAGAAATCGAACGCGTTGCTCCCGACGGTCTGCGTGTAAATGCCGTAATCCTGGTAGGTGTCGCGAAAGGTTTCGGGATCGACCGGCAACGGCAACGTGAAGGAGCCCGCTTGTACCGAAAGCGGAATCCGCGCGTTCCAGGGGTTCAAGCGCTCGTTCACCCAGGCGTCGCGCGTGAGCCCCGGCTCGCCGCCGTCGACGATGTACTGTTCGACCAGATAGCTTCCGCGCGTTCCGATCGCGCCGGTCAGATACGCTTCCACCTCGTCGACGATCGCCTTCGGAAGCCCGGCTCCATCGGGACCCGAGCCCTGGTTTTGGCTCGAATCGACGAGATTGGTCTTGGCCGAGAACGCGAAGTCGCTCGCCGGCTGCACGCCCGGAATCCGGTAACCGAAGGCCAGGAAGGCCGCCCCGAACGCGTTGAGGTGCGGGATGACGGAGTGGCATTTTTCGCACGTCACGCCGTACTGGTGGGCAAAGCTCGGGATGGCGCGGGCGGGCGCGGGCCGCAGGGCCGCCGATCCGATTGCGCACCCCGCGACCACGAAAAGCAGCGGCCAACGCATTTTCGTCATGCCGAACGTTTCTATTAGGCAAACCTAAGGCTATCCTTCTCCGACAGCTTACATTCAACTTAGGCGTTCCGAAGAACCGCGCCGGCGGCCGCTCAGGCGCGGCGGGAGCGTACCTTCGATCGGGGGCGCGGGGATCGCGCCTTTGCAACGCTCGAGTCCGGCTCCGCGCAGGCGGAGCAGAGGCCGCTCAGGGTCACTTCGTGGGTTCGGAGGCGGAAGCGCGACGGCAGCAACGCGCGGATGTTGGCGACGCAGCCTTCGAGATCGAAGACGCGTCCGCAGCGGTCGCAGTGGAAGTGATGATGATGCGCCTGTCCGGCTCGCTCGTAACGTGCCGGCTCTCCCGCGATTTCAACGGTCGAAAGCAGGCCGTTCTCGACGAGCGCGGCGATCGTGCGATAGACGGTCGCGACCCCGATTCCCGGGACCGCGGCCAGCGCGGCACGGTGAACGTCTTCGACGCCGAGCGGCCGCTCCGCGCGCTCGAAGATCGCTCGGATCGCGCGCCGCTGCCGGGTGTCGCGGAGTTCGGTCGTCATCAGGGCGCTCGCTGCGGCGCGCGGCTCGCGCGTTCCTCGGCGCGCCCGCTCGCGCACGGCGAGCCGCTTGACTTTTCGAGAATGATATAGCACTATCACTACGGCTTCGCCGGCACCGGTAGCCGGCCGGGCGTCGCGCTCGCCGCAGAGGATGAAAGACACGATGATTCGTCAGTCGTCGCGCCTGCTGGGCGCAGCCGCGCTGGCCGTGGGGCTCGCGCTCGCCTGCGCGGTCCCGTCGTACGCCGTCAATCTCAGTGCCGAGCTTACGGGAACCGTCACGAGTGCGGGCCGACCGCTGGCCAACGTCACGGTGACGGCTAGAGGAAACAACCAGACCGTCAGGGCGACGACCGATGTCAACGGGCGCTTCGCTTTCCCGCCGCTCGCGCTCGGGAGCTACCTCGTCGAGGCGAAGGCCGGCGACTTGCAGCAGCGCGTCGTCGTCGACCTCGCGAACGGCGAAGCCTCGGTCGCGCTCGCCCTGGTTCCGCTGCGCGAGATCGGGCGCACCGCCGTCAGCCGCTCGCCCCTGACGCGCGGCAGCGGAAGCGACGTGGTCCTGGACCGCGTGGCCTTGACGCGGCTGCCCTTCAGTAGCAGTTTCTCCGAGCTGGAAATTCAAATGCCCGGTGCCGCGCGCGGTGCGAACGGCGTGGTGCACATCAACGGCGATCACGGCGTCATCAACTATACGCTCGACGGCGTGGCGCTGCCGCAAGAACTCAACCGCGACATCGGCGGCGAGATCAACCTGGACGACCTCTCGTTCGTCGACTTGGTGGAGGGCGCATATCCGGCCCAAGACGGGCTGCGCTTCGGCTCCGTCTTCAACCTGACGACGCGGGCCGGAACGGTGCCCGCCGGCTTCGACGGCAACACCTCGTTCGGCTCGTACAGCAACGCCCAAACGACGATCGGGTACCACGCGCCGCTGGCGGGCGGCGGCGGACTCCAGCTCGCGCTCGGCGGCCGGCAGTCGACCCGCGGACTCGACCCTCCGAACTTCGGGTCGCCGCACAACCATTACGGCTCGACGAACCAATTTGCGCGCTTTACCCTGCCGGCGGGCGGCAACAATTTCACGAACGTCACCTTCATCAATAGCCGTAGCAGCTTTCAAATTCCGAACGACGTCGAGGGCGGCGAGCCGGCCGCGACCGACGATAGCGAGACGCAGGCCGATACGTTCCTGGCCGTCCAGTTTCGCCATGCGCTCGGCCGGGACGGCTCGTTCGCGTATGGACCGGCCTACAAGGTCTCGAGGATCCAAGATTTCGGCGACCCGACGAACGACTTCACCTACGGCGAAGCACTCAACGTCGAAGCACCGCCCTACGGGAACGGGGGGAAGCCGACGGATTGCGCCGATGCCCTGACCGACCCGATCGTCGTCTACTTGCCGACGACGTGCGCCATTTCGTTGGCCGACCAGCGCACCGCGATCGACTACATCCTGCAGGGCGATTACCACGAGCGCTTCGGGCGGCATACGGTCGCAGCCGGCGCCTCGTACGACCTTGCGCGGATCCTCAAATATTACGCGACCACCGTACAGCCGGGCAACTTTCTGGCGCCGCTGTTGACCCCGAACAGCCCCGACGCGCCGGCCACGGTGGTCGACGACGCGCCCAACCTCGGCAACACGTACCAATCGTACGTCCAAGACAGTTGGCGGATCAGCAAGCTCTACGAGGCCGACTACGGGCTGCGCTACGATTTCTTGGGGATCAAGTCGAGCGAGTTCTCGCAGGGCTTCGGCGGCTTTAGCCCGCGCTTCAAGTTCACGCGCTTCTTCGGGGACCGGGCGAGCATCTACGGC
>JBOHTX010000005.1:0-22625 GCA_050733855.1 Vulcanimicrobiaceae bacterium | reverse complement strand
GCGGAGCCTAGACCGCGCGCGTCGCGGGCGCGCTCGCCGTGCGCTTACGACGACCGCGGAAGCGGCGGGCAGGACGCCGCCGTCCGTTTCGCTCGGCGGCGGCCGCTTCGACTTCGAGCCGCGTTTGCGCGGCCGCGATCGCATCGGGGAGGCCGGAGGCCGCGGCGATCTCGCGCGGCGCTCCGTGCGCGCCGGAAAGGGTCGCGATCCAGCTTCCGTCGCGCAGCGTGACGTCGACCGCTAGCGATTCGACCGCGATCGTGCGGCGGTCGAGGTTGAGCATCCGGGTCGCAAAGGCGTCCGCGTTCTCGTGCGGCGCGATCTTGGTCGCCATCCGCACGAACTGTTCGTACTTTTCCTCGAAGTGCGCGATCGGGTTGCCGTAGCGGTCGCGCGCGACCCGTTGCGGCGGCCGTTCGAGCCGCCAGTGTTCGGGCGTGACCATCTGCCAGGCCGCCGATTGCGGCGAACGCGCGCGGGCGGCTTCGCGGTGCTCGATGAGCGCGTTCTCGATCTGCCCGGCCGTCCGCACCCGCGCGGCGACCCGCGGCGACAGGCGGACGAGCTCTTCGTATTGGTCGGCGATCTGCGAGATCGGCCGCCCTTGCGCGTCGATCTGCGCGGGAACGCCCCACAGCGTCGGTAGCGTGACCAGTTGGTGGCGGCGCGCCTGGTCGACGATGTCGATCACGATCGCGTAGGGCTTCTCGCTTTGCGCGATCACCAGACGCCGCGCGTCGGCCAGCGGAAGCTCCGAGAGCACGTAGGCGTAGTCGTCGAGCGGCCGCAACCCGCGGCCGGTGACCTGCGTGTAGAGGGTCGTCGATTTGGTCGGCCGGGCGTTGACGATCGTCTGAATCGAGGGCACGTCGAAGCCTTCGAGATACAGCCCGCAGTTGACGAGGACGTCGATTGCGTCGCCGCGGAAGCCGGCGACGATCGCCTCGCGCTCGGCGGCCGGCGTTTCGCCGCTGGCGAAGGCCGCCTTGATCCCGGCGGCGACGAAGAGCTTGGCGACGTGGCGCGCGTGCTCGACCGAGGCGGTGAAGACCAGCGCCTTGGTGCCCGGTGTATGGGTGCGATAGGCCTCGACGACGGCCTGGTTGCGCTCTTCGGTGTCGACCGCCTCGGCCAGCTGGCCGAGCGCGAAATCGCCGGCCCGCGACGCGACCCCGTCGAGATCGACGTCGGTTGCGACCGCGTAGGAGCGAACCGGCGCGAGGTACCCCGCCTCGATCGCGGCTCGGGCGTCCATCGAATACACGACGTCGTTGAAGATCTCGCTCAGCTTGACGCCGTCGCCGCGGTAGGGGGTCGCGGTGAAGCCGAGCACCAGCAGATCGGGCCGCTTGGTCAGCATCTTGTCGACGATCGCGCGGTAGGTCGGCGCGGCCGCGTGGTGCGCTTCGTCGATCACGAGCAGTGCGGTCCGCCGTCCGAACTTGGCCGCGAAGCGATTGAGGCGCGGGCCGGTCAACGTCTGAACGGTGGCAACCACGATCGTGCTCGCCTCGGGCGCGCTTTCCTCGGCCTTTTCGACGCCGACGAGCGCGCCCGGATTCTGGGCCTCCATCTTTTCGACGAGTTGTTGGATCAACTCGTCGCGATGGGCGACCACCAGCGTCACGTCGCCGGGACGGAGCTCGAGCAGCTCGGGCAACGTTGCGATGATGACGCTCTTGCCGAGCCCGGTGGCAAGCGAGACGAGCTGACGGCGGCAGCCGCGCTGTCGCGCATCGACGATCGCCCGTTGCGCCTCGATCTGATACGGGCGCAAGCGCAAGGTACTGAAATTCACGCTGAAACCTTGTTATGAGGAGCGGGGCGACGAACCGCACGCCCTCGTGCGGCCTTCAACCAGGAGCGGGGCGACGAACCGCACGCCCTCGTGCGGGGATTCCGTTGCGCGCCGACGCGCCCCATCGTCAGGGATGACGGGACACGACGATACCGGGACGGTTCACCGGAGCCGCAGGCTCTGCGGTACGACCGCGGCCGACGGCTCGACGCTTTTCCGCCCCCTGTCTTCTGCGATTCGAAGCCGAGTCCCGCCGGTTTCATCTCGGTTCCCCGGCGGTCATCCACCCCCGCGGTCCTGCGCGCGGGCGGCGGGCCCCGCCCCGGCGCCGAAGCGCACGGTCGGGCGAGACTCCTACCGATTCCTATCGGCCGTCGGGGCCGCCGAGGTGAGCGGTACTCAGGTGGAGCCGCGACCAGCGGCCAGTTCGGCCGCCAGGCGTCGGCGCTCGCTGGCGGCAGCCGCCATCGTCTCGGGCTCCGACCACTCGCGATGGCGGCCGGCGGCGTAGGCCAGCGCGTTGCGATGGTAGAGCCATGCGTTGAGCCGGTTGGCGACATAGTTGTTGCGGGTCTTGATGACCTTGCCCGGGACGCCCGCAACGATCGAGTTGGGCGGGACGAGCGTCCCTTCGCTCACGATGGTATGTCCCGCGACGATCGAGTTCTCGCCGATCACCGCGCCGTCCATGATCGTCGCGTTGATGCCGATCAGGCAGCTGTCGCCGACGGTGCAGCCGTGCAGGGTGACATGGTGCGTGATCGAGCAGTGCGCGCCCACGACCGTCGGCGTTTCGTAGCCGACGTGAATCATCACGAAGTCTTGCAGGTTGCTGTACGCGCCGACGACGACCTCATGCAGCTCGGAGCGCACGACCACGTTCGGCCAGAACGAGGAGCCTTCGGCGGCTCTCAGCTTGCCGTATAATTGAACGCTCTCATGCACGAACGCCGCCGCGGCAAGATCGACCAGGGGACCGAATCTCGTCTGCATCGCGCGATCTTCGCGCGCTCGCCCATCGTGCCCGCCTGCCTCCTCCCGCCGCTCCTCGCCGCCGGAGCGTCTCATGCGCCGAGCGCCGCCGGTCCAGACTTCGCGCGGGGCTTATCGCATTCATCGTGAGGTTTGACAGTTCTTGTACGGTTAAGTACAGTATGTTCCGATCAGTACAACCACCCCGTCACGACGCTGTCGAGGAGTCCGCGATGCCAAGCCGCCCGCCGTTGCCGCCATTCACGCTGGAATCCGCCGCCCAGAAAGCCCGTCTGGCTGAAGACGCCTGGAACACGCGCGACCCGGAGCGCGTGGCATCCGCTTATACCGAGGATAGCCGCTGGCGAAACCGTGCCGAGTTCTTGGAGGGCCGCGAAGCCATCGTCGCCTTTCTTCGGCGCAAATGGGCGCGGGAGCTGGAATATCGACTCATCAAGGAAGTCTGGGCTTTCCACGACGCCCGCATTGCGGTGCGCTTTGCCTACGAATGGCACGATGACAGCGGAAATTGGTATCGCAGCCATGGCAACGAGCAGTGGGAGTTCGCCGCCTTCGGCCTGATGCAGCGGCGAGAGGCGAGTATCAACGATGTGGTCATCCGCGAAGAAGATCGCAAATTCCGCTGGGCTGCCGGCCGGCGGCCCGACGACAGTCCCGGCCTCAGTAGCCTCGGTCTGTGAGGCGGTCGCATGGCGAGGATGGTGACTGAACGCGCTGACGCGCTTCCCGCGCTCACCGAGATATTTCGCGAGCACGGCTATGAAGGGGCGAGCCTGTCGCTTATCACCGAGGCGACCGGGCTCGGCAAAGGTAGCCTCTATCATTTCTTTCCCGGCGGAAAGGAAGAGATGGTGTGCGCTGTTCTCGATGAGATCGACACCTGGTTCGAGACGAACGTGTTTGCACCGTTGCGCACGGCGCCGAACCCGTGCGCCGGGGTCGCGCAGATGATGAAGGCCGTTGAGATGTATTTCCGTTCAGGACGCCGCGTCTGTCTGGTCGGGGTGCTTGCGCTCGGCGATGCCCGAGACCGCTTTGCCGATCGGGTGCGCGCTTATTTCAGCGAATGGACCGACGCGCTCGCGGATGCCCTCATCCGCGCGGGGCGAAAACGGGCCGAAGCAGCCGGTCTTGCGGAAGGGTTTGTGGCCGGCATCCAGGGTGCGCTCGTGCTGGCACGGGCTCTCGACGACGCACGGGCCTTCTCACGCGCCATCAAAAGATTGGAGATCAGCTTGGCGCTATGATCCCAGCGGCGCATGGTCGGACGGCCGGCGATCGGTATGCAAACGTTCAATCGGCACGTTGTCGCGCTCGGCCGTTCGGAACATCGGTCGAGCGTTCCGCGGGCAACGGCCGGTGCGTTACGCGTTCCGCCGTGCCTACACGAGCGAACGGCGCAGGTCGGCGAGCAGCGACGAAAGGCGCGCGAGGAAGCGGGCGGCGAGCGCGCCGTCGATCGCGCGGTGATCGTACGAGAGCGAGAGCGGCAGCATCAGACGCGGTTCGAAAGCGCTACCGTTCCAGCGAGGTCGGAGCAGCGCGCGGCTGAGCCCCAAGATCGCGACTTCGGGGGCATTGACGATCGGGGTGAAGCCGGTCCCGCCGATTCCGCCGAGGCTCGAGATCGTGAAGCTCGCGCCACCCATCTCGGCGAGCGCAAGCTTCCCGTCGCGAGCCTTGCGCGCTAGCGCGGCGGCCTCGGTGGCGAGCGCGCGCAGCCCCTTACGGTCGGCGTCGCGAATCACCGGAACGACGAGCCCCTCGGACGTCTCGGCGGCGAAGCCGATGTGATAATACCGTTTGCGCACCAGCTGCTCGCCGTCGAGCGAGGCGTTGAGGTCGGGGAACGCGCGCAGCGCTGCCACGACCGCAACGATCGCGAACGGAAGCAGCGTGAAACGCACCAGCGGCTCCGCTGCGGCTTGCTCTGCGTTGAGTTGCGTGCGAAACGCTTCGAGTTCGGTGACGTCGGCTTCGTCGAAGTTGGTGACGTGCGGGATCGACAGCCAATTGCGGTGCAGATTCGGGCCCGAGAAGCGGCGGATGCGCGAGAGCGGCACGACCTCGACCGGACCGTAGCTCGCGAAATCTTGCTTCGGCCAGGGCGGCAGGCCGGCAAACCCGAGCGCGCCGCTCGCATGCGTCGCGAGCGCCGCTTTGACGTGTGCTTGGACGTCCTCGCGCGTGATCCGACCATGGGGCCCGCTTGCGGCGACGCTTTCGATCGCAACCCCGAGTTCGCGGGCAAAGCGCCGCACCGCCGGGCTCGCGTGCAACGCGTGCGGCGACGGGGCTTGCGCCGGCGCAGGCCCCGCTACCTCTGCCGGCGCCGCTTCGTGTGCGGCCGCAGGGGGAAGGCCGTTCGCGGCGATCGCGCTCGCGCCCGCCGGCAGCGCACTCGGTGGGTCGCCGGAGGGCGCAGCGGAAGCTGCGGGTGCGGCCGGCGCCGCGTCCCGGGTCTCCAAGACGAGGAGCGCGCTCCCTTCGGACACTCGCGCGCCGACCTGCACGGAGACTTCGCGCACGGTGCCGGCCTGCGGCGAGGGCACATCCATCGCAGCCTTCTCCGATTCGAGCGTGACCAGCGGCGATTCCGCTTCGACCCGGTCGCCGGGTTTCACCAGCACGTCGATCACCGGGATATCCTTGAAGTCGCCAATGTTCGGGACGCGGATCTCGATCGTCTCGGCCACGGCCTTACACCGACACCGGCGCGGGCTTTTCCGGATCGAGCTCGTAGCGCTTCATCGCTTGCGCGATTGCGCTCCGTTTGAGCGTCCCCTCCTCCGCGAGCGACGCGACCGCGGCCAGCGCGATCCAGCGGCGATCGACCTCGAAGAAGGCCCGCAGCGTGCGCCGGTAATCGCTGCGGCCGTAGCCGTCGGTACCGAGCACCCGGTAGGGGCGCGGCACGAACGGCCGGATGCCGTCGGCGAGCGCTTTGAGGTAATCGCTGGCGGCGACGACGGGTCCCGGCCGGCCCTCGAGCGATGCCTCGACGAAGCTGCGCCGCGCCGGCTGCCCGGAATGCAGCAGATTCCAGCGTTCGACCGCGAGACCGTCGCGCCGCAACTCGTTGAAGCTGGTCGCACTCCAGACGTCGGCGCCGACGCCGAAATCCACGGCCAGCAGGTCCGCGGCAGCCAAGGCTTCGCGCAGGATCGCGCCCGAACCGAACAACTGCACGCGCGCCGTGGCGCCGTCGCCGGCGGGCCGCACCAGGTGCAGTCCGCGCAAGATCGCGGCCTCCGAGCCGCCGGGCAGCGGCGGCTGCGCGTAGTTTTCATTGAGCACCGTCAGATAATAGAAGACGTCCTCTTGCTCGGCGACCATGCGGCGCAGGCCGTCGCGCACGATCACCGCCAGCTCGTAGGCGTAGGCCGGGTCGTACGAGACGCAGTTGGGGATGAACGAGGCGAAGAGCTGGCTGTGGCCGTCTTGGTGTTGCAAACCCTCGCCGTTGAGGGTGGTGCGACCGGAGGTTCCGCCGACCAGGAAACCGCGGCTGCGCATGTCGCCGGCCGCCCAGGCGAGATCGCCAACCCGCTGAAAGCCGAACATCGAATAGAAGAAAAAGAACGGGATCATCGGCTGATCGCTCGTCGAATACGCGGTCGCCGCAGCGATCCACGACGAGATCCCGCCCGCTTCGCTGATCCCTTCTTGCAGGATCTGTCCGCGCACGTCCTCGCGATAGTACATGAGCTGTTCGGCATCTTGCGGGCGATAGCGCTGGCCCTGCGGCGCGTAGATGCCGAATTGCCGGAAGAGTCCTTCCATTCCGAAGGTGCGCGATTCGTCGGCGACGATCGGCACGATCCGCGCGCCGAGAACCGGATCGCGCATCAGCGTCACCAGCATCCGCACGAGCGCCATCGTGGTGGAGATCTCGCGCTCGCCCGTCCCGGTGAGCGCCTGGGTGAAGGCCGAGAGCTCGGGAACGACGAGTTGCACGCTGCTCCGCGGCCGGCGGGCGGGGACGCGGCCGAGCGCCGCCGTCCGCTCGCGCAAATATTCGGCTTCGGGGCTATCGTCGGGCGGACGGTAGAACGGAACCTCGGCCAGTTCCGCGTCCGCGATCGGAATCGCAAAGCGGTCGCGAAAGGCGCGCATGGCTTTGAGGTCGAGATGCTTTTGCTGGTGAGCGATGTTCTGCGCTTCGCCGGAGGAACCCAAGCCGTACCCTTTGATCGTCTTGGCGAGGATCACGCTCGGCAGCCCGCGCGTCCGCAGCGCGGCCTCGTAGGCCGCATAGACTTTTCGCGGATCGTGGCCGCCACGCTGCAGGCCCCAAATCTGCTCGTTGCTCAAATCGGCGACCAGCGCCGCGGCCTCGGGGTAGCGCTCGAAAAAGTGCTTGCGCACGAAGGCGCCGTCGTTGGCCTTGAAGGCCTGGTATTCGCCGTCGACGCATTCGGTCATGATCCGTACGAGCTGTCCGCTACGGTCGCGCTCGAGCAGCGTATCCCAGTTGCTTCCCCAGATCACCTTGATGACGTTCCAGCCCGTACCGCGAAACTGGCGCTCCAGTTCCTGAATGATCTTGCCGTTACCGCGAACGGGGCCATCGAGGCGCTGCAGGTTACAGTTCACGACGAAGATCAGGTTATCGAGATCCTCGCGGCTGGCGAGCGAGATGGCGCCGAGCGCCTCGGGCTCGTCGACCTCGCCGTCGCCGAGGAAGCACCACACCTTGCGGCCATCGGTTCGCGCGATGCCGCGATGTTCGAGATACTTCAAAAAGCGCGCCGCATAGATTGCTTGAATCGGGCCGAGGCCCATCGAAACGGTTGCAAACTGCCAGAACTCGGGCATCAACCAGACGTGCGGATACGACGAGAGCCCCTTTCCCCCGACTTCTTGCCGAAAGTTCGCCAACTGCTCGGCGGATATTCGGCCTTCGAGGAAAGCGCGCGCATACACGCCCGGCGAGGAATGGCCCTGAAAGTAGACGAGGTCGCCACCCGAGTCATGCTCCGTGCCGCGAAAGAAGTGATTGAAACCAACGTCGTAGAGGGTCGCCGAGGAGGCGAAGCTCGCGACGTGGCCGCCGAGTTCGCTGCTGGTCTCGTTGGCGCGCACCACCATCGCCATCGCGTTCCAGCGAATGTAGTGACGGATGCGGGTTTCGAGTTCCTGATTGCCCGGAATCTTCGCTTCGAGCGCCGGCGGGATGGTGTTGACGTAAGGCGTCTGCACACCCAGTTCGACCTGCGCCCCGCCGAACTGCGCGCGCTCGACCAGGCGCTCGAGCAGCGCTTTGGCGCGCGCCGGGCCTTCCCGCGCGAGCACCCCGTCGAGTGCATCGAGCCACTCGCGGGTCTCCTGCGGGTCGCCGTCAGCGCGGGGAGTCGAAAGGCTCGTCGACATGCCCTGCGCTTCCGCCGCGGGAATGCGCTTCCATGCGGGCGGCGCCATCCGCCGGTGCGGTTGGCACAGTCCAAGCTCCCGCCGCGCCGCAGGCGCGCTCGCCGTCTTCCAGACCGAGCGCGAAGGCGCGGTCGATCCAGCCCTGATCGTCGAAACCGAGCGACTCCAGTTGCAGCGGCCGGGCCGGACCGATCACGCGCATCTCGACGTAGCGCTTGCCGGGCAGCGGGGCGCCGCGGAGTACGGCGGCATTGAAGCGGCGCGTCAGCTTCAGGTCGTATTCGAGCAGGTGCTCCTGTGCGATCTCGAACGCGATGGCGGCCACGTGCGCGAGGTCCCGCAGCTTCGGTTCGCGGCTCCCGTCGTTCGGCCAGTGAACCAAGATCACCGTAATTTCGTCGGCGCCGGCATCGATCGCTTGGCGAATCGGCGAGTTGTTGGCGACCGCTCCGTCGCTAAACATGTAGGTCGAACCGTCGTCGACCTCGATCGCCACCGGCGCAAAGCAGGGCGGGATCGCACCGGAGGCACGGACGGCGAGCGGATAATTCTGTGCCGTCAGCGGCCAGGCGTGCGGTTCGTTCCGGCGAAAGGCGGCCGCGCGCGCCGGACCGTCGGGGCCGGGAAACGCGAAAAAGACGTCGCTCCTGCGTAACGTCAGGTTGGTTGCGGTGATGATGAACGGGATCGCGATCTTCGCGAAATCGAGGTACCGGGCGCACTCCTCCATCACGATCGTCTCGTCGAAGAGACCGAGCAAGCGCGTCAACCGGCCCGGCGACTTGATGCGGGTCAGGTCCCCAATGGTGCGCGCCAAGTCCCCGGCCTTGCCGAGCAAGGAGTCGCGCGCGAACGCACGCAGATCGCGGATCAGGTCGCGCAACGCGAGAAACTCCGGGCGCAGGCGGGTGATCCGGCGTTCGGCCATCGAGCCCCAGAGCGTCCGCAGCGCCTCGGGCGAGCCCTGGGCGACGAAGACGCCGTTGATCGCGCCGATCGAGGTCCCGCAGACGATGTCGAAGCGCTCGTGCCGAACGAGCGAACTGACGACGCCCGCTTCGTAGGCGCCCCGCGCTCCGCCGCCGCTGAGGATCAGCGCTTTCACGAGCGTGATATTCGACCGGAACGCCGAACAATCTTACGGTGAACATCCACCGCTCGCTGCCGGCGGCGCTCGCCGGATGGGCCTCGAGCCGGCCGGCGGCGCTCGCGCTCGACGATCTGTCCTACGCCGAACTGTCGGTTCGCGTCCTGCGCACCGCCGGACGGCTGCGGGAACTCGGGGTCTCGCCCGGCGACCGCGTCGCAATCTATTCGGAGAACCGCCACGGCTTCGTGTTCGCGTATCTCGGCGCACTCGCTGCCGGGGCGATCGTGGTCCCGATCAACGTGCTGTACCGCAGCGCCGAGTTGGAGTGGCTGTTCGCCGATGCCGCGCCGCGGCTCATTTGCCGCAGCCCCGCGAGCGCCCAATTTTTGGGCGCGGGCGGCGGGATCGCGCAACTCGACCTCGCGCAACTCGAAGCCGAAACCGAGACGGGCGCAATGCCTGCAGGCGACGCGCTCCCAGCCCTCGATCCCGATGCCGTCGCGATTCTGATCTATACCAGCGGCACGACCGGGCGTTCGAAGGGCGCGATGCTCACGCATCGCAACCTGGCGACGATCGCTGCGCAGCTGAACGAGGCGTGGCGGTGGAGCGCGGCCGATACGCTCTATCTCGCACTGCCGCTCTTTCACGTTCACGGGCTCGGCGCGGGCCTCGGCGGTACGCTTGCGGCCGGAGCGCGCTTGCGCTTGCGCGCGCGGTTCGATGCCGCCGATGCGCTTGCGACGCTCGGGCGCGGAGAGGCGACCATGTTTTTCGGCGTGCCGACGATGTACGTGCGCTTGCTGGAAAGCGCATCCGAGAAGATCCGCTTGCCGCAGGTGCGCCTCTTCGTTTCCGGGTCGGCGGCGCTTCCGGCGAGCGTGTGGGAAGCTTTCGCCGCCCGCTTCGGGAGCGAGATTCTCGAGCGCTACGGCGCGACCGAATTCGGTTTTGCGCTCTCCAACCGCTACGACGGACCGCGCTTCCCGGGAAGCGTCGGCTTTCCGCTCCCCGAGGTCGAGGTGCGGCTCGTCGACGGCAAGGGCCGCGAGCTGCCCGCGGGCGAGATCGGCGAACTGCTCGTGCGCGGACCCAATCTGTTCGCCGGCTATTGGCGCAACGATGCGGCGACGCAGGCGGCCTTTCATACCGATTCCGACGGGTCGCGCTGGTACCGTAGCGGCGACCTGGCCGCCTTCGACCCCGAACGCGGCTACTCGATCGCCGGGCGAATCAAGGAACTGATCATCACCGGCGGATTCAACGTCTATCCGATCGAGGTCGAAGAGGAACTGATGCGCATCCCGGGGATCCGCGCGGCTGCGCTGGTCGGCAAGCCCGATGCCGCGCGCGGCGAACTTCCGGTCGCGTTCGTCGAAGCGGACGCACCGTTCGACGCCGAGGCGGCGACGGCAACGCTGCAAACGCGGCTGGCAAGCTTCAAGGTCCCCAAAGCGATCGTGTGCCTCGATGCGCTGCCGCGCAATGCGATGGGCAAGATCGAAAGGCAACGGCTGCGCGCCGGCCTGGAGGCCTCCGAGGCGAAGGAATGAGGCGACGGACGTTGCTCGCCGCCGGCTCCGCATTCGCCGCCACGGCGCTCGGCGCCATCCACCTTGCGCCGCCGGCGGCTGCGGCCCGGGAAAGCGACTTCGTCGAGTACTTGCTCACCTCGCTCCCGCTGCGCTTCGCGCCGGCTCCCGGCGTCGATGTCGCTATGCTCGGATACCAGGGACGGATCCCCGGGCCGGTGCTGCGCGTGCGCCTCGGCCAGCGCCTGCGCGTACACTACCGCAACCGCTCCGGCTCGCCGAGCACGATCCATTGGCACGGGATGATTCTGCCGAACGACATGGACGGCGTTCCCTACCTCACGCAGGCACCGGTTCCGAGCGGCGGAGATTTCGTCTACGAATTCGCGCCCCGCCCTGCGGGGACGCGCTGGTACCACGACCACGTCGATATGAATCTGGTGCGCGGGCTCTTCGGCATGATCGTCGTCGAGGATCCGCACGACGAACCGGCAGATGCCGAGTTCGCGCTCGTCTTCCACGACGTACCCTCCCTCACGAGCGTCGCGGCGGCGCGACGCGGCACGAGCGATGTGCCGATGGACGGGCCGCCCGATTCGCTCGAACTCCGCGAAGTGCAGCGCGCGATGCGCGCACGGCGCGACGGGACGCAACGCATGAGCGGGATGAGCGGGATGGCGATACACGGCCCGTCGCGGAAACCGGCGATGGGCGACGAGGTGGGGTACCCGGCGCACTGCATCAACGGCGCCGCCTATCCGCGCACGACGCCGCTCGTCGTGCGGGTCGGCGACCGCGTCCGCCTGCGCATCCTCAACGCGAACCCGACGCAGACGCGCTACGTGCGGCTGGCCGGTCACCGGCTGCTCGTCACGCACTCCGACGGCAATCCGCTGGCACGCGCGGTCGAAGTCGACGCGTTGCGTCTGGGCGTCGCCGAGCGTTACGACGCTTGGTTTGAAGTTCGGCGGCCCGGTGCCTGGCTGCTCCAAGGGATCAGCGCCGCGGGCACTGCCGGCGAGCAGGCCGTCCGCGTTTGTACGCCTGGGATGGAACGCGCCGAGCCGGTGCGGGTCGCCCAGACGCTCGCAGGACTCGATGTCCTCTCGTATGCGGGGCTCGGCGGGACCGGGCGTGCGCCGCTGCTCGGTGCGGTCGATGTACGCCACGACTATACGCTCGACGGCGGGCAGTACGGCAGCTCGCGCTGGGAGATCGACCACCGGATCTGGCCACACGTGCCGCGGATCGACGTTCGCAGCGGCCGACGCGTCGTCGTGCACTTCAAGAACACGACCGGCATGGACCACGCGATGCATCTGCACGGCCACGTCTTCGAGCTCATCGAGGTCGGAGGAACGGCGCTGGCGCGCCCCTTGCGCAAGGATACGTCGCTGGTCGGCGCCTTCGGCGGGACCGCGACCTGGCGCTTCGTCGCCGATTCGCCGCCCGGCCGCTGGCTGCTCCATTGTCACAACTCCGTCCACATGCTCGACGGGATGATGACCGAGGTCGATTACGTTTGAGTTCCGCTCTCAGCGGCCGCCGGTCGCACTCCCGATCGGCACGTTGGTGAACGAGCCGTAGAACAGGCCTAGGGTGAAGGCACGGCGCACGTAGATCGTCGCACCGCCGGTGCGATTGTAGAGATGTTGGTATTCGGCGCCCAGCTCGACCCCGAAGAGCGGCGCGACCCATTGGTGGAGATCGAGCGTCACCTGGACCGTGCGCGCGCCGGGGAGCACGATCGTGGCGGAGTTCAGGAACGGCGGCTGGGCGCCCGTGATCAGCTCGATGCTCTGGGTCGCTTGGCCGTTGCGGCCGTGCAACGCGGAAAAGGTGATCGCTCCGTCGCCTTCGACGCCCTGCGTCCAGCTCGGGACCCAGCGGAAGAGCGCGTTCCCGGTCGGCCAGTAGTAGCTCGGCCCGAGGCTCAGGTAGCGCTGGATCACGCCGTCGGCGTTATCGATGATGCCGGCCCCGGCGCCGAGCGCGTATTGCTTGCGCGAACCAAGTTTCTCATCGCCTTCGAGGTACGCGCTGCGCGTCGGAAAGACGGGCCCGCCGCCGGTCGTCACCTGGCCGTAACTGAAAAACGAGGGCGTCCAGTCGCGGTAGTCGTCGAGCACCAGTTCCTGACCGCTGCTCGGCCCGATCGGATCGTGGTCCTGACGGAACACGAGATCGATCCCCGGCAAATCGTGACCGACGTGGGTTCGCGCGCCGAGCGTCTGCACGTACCAAGGCCCGTAGAGGCCGCCGTCGTTTGTGAACCCCGAGATCTGTTGGTTGAAGAACACTTGGGTCGCGTCGAACGGCGACGGATTCCCCGCTGCGCGAGCCGGCACTCCGGCGCACAGCAGCACGAGCGATGCGAGCGCTCCGGCCGAGACCGTTCGGATCACGATTGCGAGGTTCGCGCGACGAAGTGCGTGAGCCAAGTCTCGATCGCAAGGTCGCCGGCCGCGCTGCGGAACCACGCGAGGCGCCCCCCGCTTCCGTCGTGGGGCGCGATCGGCGGCGTCACCAGGTGCAGCATGCGGGTCGCCGCATCCGCGTGACGCTGCGAGTCGACGATCGCCGCGACCCCGCCGAGCATCACGTAGTTACGGATCTCCCAGGCGACATTCTCCCGGATACCGTCGTTGTAGCGGTCGAGCAGCACGACTCCGAGCGCATTCGCGCGCAGAAAGTGCGGATCGAGCATGAGGAAATCCCGCTCGGAGACCCAGGTCACCGGAAGCGCCGAATCCGACTGCGCCGGCGGCGCGGGCGCGGAATAGACGAAGACGACGTGGCCCGTGACCCGATGCGAGAGCGCGGCCAACTGCACGCTGCGCCAGCCGAGCAGAACTGCAACGAGCGCCAGAGCCATACCAAAGACGAACTGCCGATTCACGCCGTAACCCCCGGTTCTTCGCTGATGATCCAGCCGTGGACGGTCACACCCGGTCCCAGGGTGATCCGGCGCGCGCTGTAGACGGTCTTGAATGAGTCCGCTCGGCCCACGATCGTCCCGCATCCGAGCTCGATCGGCCCCTCGGCGAACACGTTGCCCGCGATCTCGCACGGGCCGCCCGCGACGATGCGACCTCGCGCAATCACATTCCCGCCGACGCGCACGCCCGGTTCCAGGCGGATGTCGCCGCCCGCTTTGACCGTACCGGTAACTTCCATCCCCGGCTGCACCACGAGGTTGCCCGATTTCACGAGGTCGCCTTCGATTCGCGTTCCGGCATCGGTGACGACCGCCAGCGCCGCTCCGTTGGTGCGGACCGGGCGGCCCCAGACGCGCTCGAAGTGCGAACCGGCGCCGAGCGAGAGCGCACCGTCGGTGCTCGCCGACTGTCCGAGCGAACAACCGTCGCCGATGACGATGTCGCCGTCGGCGTCGAGCCAGCGCTCGACGCTCGAACGGTCGCCGAGCACGAGCGTGCCGTCGGAGGCCAGCGTTCGCGCACGCACCTCAGGCCCAGTCACGAGCGAGTTGCGAGCAAAGCAGTCGCCGACCGCGGCGCCCTCGCCGAGCGTGACCCGCTCCGCGACGACGACCCCGTTCCGCTTGGCGTGAGCCTCGAGATCGAGGGCCGGCATCACCTCGACCGAGGCAATGTCGGCGAGCGCCACCGGAACGCTCGCCGTCAACCCGCCGGCGACGCGCGCGATCGCGGGCGCCAGCTTGCGCCGAAACGACTGGCCGAAGTAGCGCGGCTCGCGTTTATAGGCCTCGTAGACGCCGAGGCGTTCGGCATCGCGCGGCTTGCGTAGCTCGAAGATCGCCGGCAGCGCCGGGATCGCGAGCACGATCAGGAAAACGACGATACTAAGCGCTAGCACGTTGCTTGACGGCCGAGCCGTTGCGCTGCGTCTTATCCCAGGTCGCGCGCCGGTTCTTGACCGCGTCGCCGATCGCGTCGAGGACGCCGCTGAAGACCGCGTACATATTGTAGACGAACAGGTAGAAGAGCACCGGCAGCAGGTACAGCCGCTCGTGGCTGCCGTCGAGCAGTTCGGCAGCGGCAACCTCGTAGACCGGCCCGAAGTTTCCGTAGGCGTTGAAGGCGACCACGAAAAAGACAAAGAGGATGCCCGGCACGATCGGCCAGCGGCCCATGTAGAAGAGCAGGGCGCTGGCGACGATTCCGCTCAGCAAGATCACCGGCACGAAGTAGACGAAGAGCAGCAGCCAGCCGTCGATCCGCTGCCAAAACGGCAGCTTGTGCGCCGCCAGCATGCGAAAGCCGTAGCGAGTGAAGGCCCGCGTATGGCCGCGCGCCCAGCGGCGCAACTGCCGAAAGCGCGATTCCCACGTATCCGGGACCTCTTCGTAGCACTCCGCGCGATTGGCGTAGACCACGCGCCAGCCGTTGAGGAAGAGTCGCGCCGTCAGATCGGTATCTTCGGCCAGGGTCAGCGGATCGAAGCCGTGCAGCTCGCGCACGACGGAGCGCCGAAAACCGCCGACCGTCCCGCCGAACTGCGGGACCAAGTCGAGGTTGTAGCGAGCCTGCTGGTCGACTTGATAACCGCCCGAACGCTCGAGCGAGAGCAGCCGCGTCAACGTGTTGTCGGCGGTATTGCGGGGGACGACCCGCCCCATCACCGCGCCGACTTCGGGATCGACGAAAGCCATCGCCAGTTCGCGCAGCAGGTCCTTGCCGGGCGTATAGTCGGCATCGAAGACCAGCACCACTTCGTGCCGCGCCGCTTCCAGGGCGGCATTGAGCGCCGACGGCTTGCCGCGCGTCCCGCTGCGCAGGTAGATCGGGCGGATGAAGTCGTAGCGCTGCGCATACTCGACCAAAATCGCGGTCGTCTCGTCGGTCGACCGGTCGTCGATCGGCACGATCTCGAGACGATCCTTGGGATAATCGGAAGCGATCAGCGCTTCCAGCACGTCACGCGCCACGACCCCTTCGTTGTGCATCGGCACCAGCACCGAGATCGGGGGCTCGTCGGAGTCGATCAGGTCCTGATAAAACGGACGCTGCCGGCGCGAGAGCCGATTCCAGGTGAAGATCCAGTGGCGGGTCGCGTAGATCATCATGACCGCCAGCACGACGAAGACCCAAATCTGCAGCGCGGTTACAACCATCCCCATACTCCTTCGCGAAGATCGATCTGCCGCGCGAGCCGCACCATCGCGTACGAGAAGAACGCGATCAGTGCGACGCTGTCGACGAGCGGGCCGTACAAGAGGTACAGCGGCGTCATGGTGGTCGGCCCCGCGTAGGCCGCGATCATCACGAAGGCGCCGTAGCGAACGATCGAGAGGATCATATCGAAGATCACGGGCACGACGATCAGAAAAACGCGATCGATGAAGCGCAACGGGAACAGCAGCGAAACGATCCCCATGAAGACCGGCGCGACCAGCCACATGACCAGCGCCGTCTCGAGTATCAGCAACGAGAACTCCGTGGCGGGATAGCCGACGTGTCCGCGCAGGTACAAGAAGACTGCGGCGCCCCCCAAAATCCACAGGTTCGTGATGATGAAAAACCGCAGCGGCGCGGCGAGTACGCGCAGCAGCGAAACTACCACGATCAAGAGCGCGCAAACGACGATCTCGATCAGGGTCGCGGTCGCCGAGAGATCGCGCATATCGAACGAGAGCGGCGTCATCGTCACGAACAGAAAGCGGAACGCGCCGGTGGTATGGAGGACGCCGCCCCCGCTCAGCAGCCAGGCCGCGTAGCGTGTCATCGCCTCGAGAACGAGCGGGGCGAGCAAAATCGAGGCCGCCAGCGAGATCGCGATCGCGATCAGGGTGCCGAGCACATCCAACGGTCCGAGGCGGAGGCGCCGATACGAGCGATGAGGCACGATCGTGCCCCAACGCCGCCGCTGTGGTGTCAGCGAACTGCTCATCGTCTGCTTATCGAAGCGGAATGCCGGGATAGTTCATAGGGCCTATAGCACCACACGGTCGGGACCTCCGTTCGCATGAGAGCGAAACACTAGCGGTGGTGGATGTATCCGGCGTTAAGCGCTCGTTAAGCCCGGTACGCGAGCTTCCCACGCCGTGAGCGGTATCGTCGCAACGCGCGACCAGGCCCTCCCTTTTATCCGACGGTTGCTGCTGTGCGCTCGCGGAGCGCCGAGATCGCCGCCGCGACGAGCGCCAGCGCCGCCAGCGCGAGCAAGGTTTCGCGCGAGCCGGCAACGACGGTCGCCGCCGTGGCGGAGAGCGTATCGCCTCCCGCCGTCCCGAAAATGCCGATCCGCCACGCGAGGAGCGAGGCTCCGAGCGCGACCCCGAGGCTGGTTCCGAGAGCCCGCATGACGTTGAGCACACCGCCCGCCGCGCCCAGACGTCCCGGTGGCGCGCTGCCCATGATCGCGCTGTTGTTCGGCGCGGTGAAGGCGCCTTGACCGATACCGAAGGCGGCGAACGCGGCGGTCAGGATCGCTAGCGTCGCCGTTCGACCGTCGAGCGACAGAGCGAGCGCGCCGAGTGCGGCTGCCGCGAGCAGCATTCCGCCGACCGTGAGGCGACGCGCGCCGAACCGATCGGAGAGGGCGCCCGCGAACGGGGCCGCGACGGCCAGCGCGAGCGGAATCACGGTCAGGCGTAAGCCGGCGGCCAGCGGCGTTTCGCGATACCCGCGTTCGAGCGCATACGGCGCGATCAGGAACACGCCGAAGAGCAGTGCGTACGAGATCAGCCCGGCCAAATTACCCGCGCGGAATCCGCGCGATGCAAAGAGACTCAGGTCGACCAGCGGCGCGCCCGCGCGACGCTCGTGAACGACGAAGCCGGCGAGGCATGCGATGCCGAGCGCCGCAACCCCGAAAAAGCGCGCCGAGCCGCCCCAATTCGGAAGCTCGCTGAGCGCGAGCAAGAGTGCGGCGAGCCCCGGCGCGAGCAGCAGCGCCCCTTTCCAATCGAAGCCGCGCGCATCGGCCGCCAATCCGGCGGTTCGCGGAAGCACGAACCAGCCGAGGAACATTCCGAGCAGACCGGCCGGCACGTTGATCCAAAAGATCCAGCGCCAACCGAGCGTTTGAATCAAGAGGCCCCCGAGCGCCGGGCCGAATGCGAGTCCAACCGCCTGCGCCGCCCCCTGGACACCGAGCGCGCGCCCGCGCCGCGCCGGCCCGGCAGCCGCGGTGATGATCGCCACGCTGTTCGCTTGCAACATCGCAGCGCCGACCGCTTGGAGAACGCGCGCCGCGAGCAACGCCGCAAGGGAGCCGGCGAACCCGCACAGCCCCGAGCCCACGATGAAGACCAGGAAACCGAGCGTGTAGAGCAACTTGCGCCCGTAGAGGTCGGCCAATCGCCCGAAGATCGGCAAAGCCGCCGCGAGCACGAGCAAATATACCAGGGCTACCCAACTGATCGAAGCCAGCGACACCGCGAATTGCGCTTGCAGCGTCGGCAGCACGAGTTGCGCGATGCCGGCATCGAGTTGCCCCATGAAGGCGCCGATGCAGACCGTCCCAACGACGAACCACAGGTACGACGGGCGCGCTGCAAGGACCGCGAGCGGTGCCCGTTCGAGCGCAGCGCGGACGGCAGGTCGCACGAGCCGAACGTTCGCCAAGCGAACGGCGAGCCCCGCGCCGTGCTATGGTCCCGGCGGCAAAGGCGCTGCTGCAGCGCGCTCGGATGCGACCAAGCGCGCGAGCGACGGCAAACCCTCCGAAAAGGTCGGGTGGATGTGAACGGATTGGTCGAGCCGCTGCCAGCCCGAGCCGGAAACGATGTGGGCGAGGATCGCATGGACGATCTCGCCCGCTTCGTAGCCCACGAGGGTGGCGCCGAGGATGCGGTCGTCGTCCTCGTCGACCACCAGCCGGTAGAAGCCGCGCTCTTCGTTCCATTCGACCGCACGCGCGACCGACGACAGCGGTAGCGTGACGGCGCGCGCGCGATGTCCGCCAGCCTGCGCCTGCGCGAGCGTGAACCCGACTCGTGCCAACTGCGGTTCGGTGAAGGTCGAGTACGCGAGCACGCGATCGTCGCGGGTGCGCGGTTCGCCGTCCAGCGCGGCGAGGATACGACGGTGATCCTCCCAAGAGACATGGGTGAAGGCCGGCCCCCCCGCGACGTCGCCGAGCGCGTAGACGCCGCTCGCGCTCGTCCGCAGGTGCGCATCGACGGCTACGAACCCGCGCCCGTCGAGCGCGATCCCGGCGCGTTCGCAGTGCAAGTCTGCCGTGTTCGGGACGCGTCCCGTTGCAACCAGCAGCGCGTCGCCGATCAGCTCGCTTCCGTCGGCGAGCGCGAGCACGATCGCGTCGCCTGCACGGCGGACCGCGGTCGCATTCGCTCCGAGGTGAAATTGCACGCCGTCTGCGCCGAGCGCGCTCTCGAGAACGGCGCCAGCGTCCGCTTCCTCGCGGTCGAGCACGTGGGGATGCGGATCGACAACGTGCACCTCGCTACCCGCACGCGCCATCCCTTGCCCGAGTTCGAGCCCGATGTACCCGCCGCCGAGCACGAGAAAGCGCTGCGGCAAGGCCGTCTGCGCAAAGAAGCTGCGGTTGTCGAGATAGGGAACGTCGCGCAAGCCTGCAAGCGGCGGCAGCGAGGGCGCAGCACCGCTATCGATGACGACGAGCGGCGCGCGCAGCGTCACGTCGGCGGCCGCGACCGTTCGCTCGCCGCAAAAGGCGGCCTCGCCCGCAACCAGTTCGACTCCGGCCGAAACGAGTCGCGCGCGCGTCGCCGCCGACCACGACGCGACCAAACCGCGTACCCGTTCCATCGCCGCGGGAAAATCGAGCCGGACCTCGCCGCGCAAGCCGAGTGCCGTCGCACGCCGCGCCCGCCCAACCGCATGCGCACCGGCGAGAAAGGCCTTCGACGGCGTGCAGCCCGTGTTGATGCAGGTTCCGCCGAAGGGGCCACGCTCGAACAGCGCAACGCGCCGGCCGCGCTGCGCGAGTGTCACGGCCAGCGGCACCCCGCCCTGTCCGCTTCCGATGACGATCGCATCGACCTCACGAATCACGACAGCCCTCCACCGTGCGCACAGCCTCGCGCCGCATCGCTTGCGTACCGCGGTAGACGAACCCTCCGCTATCCGAACCTTGCGACCGGCTAATCCTACGCGCTCGGGGTACTCGGTTTCCGGACGAATCTGCTCTTCTACCCCGTCATCGGCGCCCATCACTTCGAGTTCTCGCCGCTGCCGTGGTGGTTTCAGAGCTTGGTCCGGTAGCGGCAGCTCCTTCTTGACGATGCGCGGCCACGCGGAGACGATCCGGCGCTCCTACGCGCTGCCGTTCCTGGTGGTCGGGTTGCTCTACTACGTCCTAGGCTCGACGCAAGGAAGCATCGAAGCGTTTCGCAGCTCTCGTGCATGCCGCCCCGGACCGAGCGCCTGGGGGGACGATGGTAACGCCCGGAAAAATGTGTAAAAGCGGGATCTTCGCCGTAGCGTGAGGGACCCCGCGGTCGACGGTCCAATCTCTGCGCATGAAGCGCAAACGAAAGGACCCTATGACGCTTCCCAATTTCGTATCGCCGAACGACCCCTGCCCATTCCTGCGTGCGCTCGTCGCGGACGGCTACATCGGCGATCACCTCGAGCCGCTTTCGGCGCTCACCCGCACGATCGCCACGGCCGCCCGCGAATCACCGACCCGACCACAAGTATCGAGCATCAAGGTATACCTGATCGCGCTGATCGCCAACGGCCTGAGCCCAGCCCGGCTCGCGCGCAGTCTCCGCGAAGGCGTTCGGTTAGACGAACTCCGGTCAGGCCCGCTCGACAAGCGCGGTGTTGGTTCGCGCATCCTCGACGTTGCCGGGCGTATCGACGAGCGCGAGTTGGAGCGCCTCGACGAGTTCGCGGTTGATAAAGTCGACACGTCCGGTGCAGCGGAGCGTGGCCTCGGCGCCGAGCAACTTCGCATCATGATGGATGCGAATTTCGCGAGGTCTCGGGGGCATCGGCGAAAGATCGATCGAGTATTGATGGAAGGCGAATGGCCGGTTCTCCTCCGCGTGACGGGCAAAGCCTCGAGCGACGGGCCCTACCTCAGCTTGACCGACCTGCGCACGCTGTTCGTCGACCGCCGCCTTCCCCCGCGCGTTACCGAGCGTCTCGAAGCGCCGCAGCGCGCGTAGGATCTTAGGCTGGATCGTCGTTCGACGACGAAACCGAACCGTTCGCCGCCGAACCGTTCGACCCGGTGCGCACTCCGACGGTCTTTGCGAACACGCCGACCTACGCGGCCGACTCGGCGCTCGCGGCAGCGCAACTGCCAGCCGCACCATCGCAAGCCGCCCCCGCACCGGCCGGCAAAAGCGTCGCGGGCTTTCGCTACGCATCGCTCGGGGCGGCAGTCGTCACGCAAAACTGCGCCTCGTATCGCGGAGCCGGGCTCGCGGGAAAAGCGATCGGCGGCGTGCGTTTCACCAAGTCCGGCGCGAACGTTAGCCGACGGCCGGACTCGAACCGGCGACCTGCTATTTACGAAACAGCTGCTCTACCAACTGAGCTACGTCGGCGCGCGCGTCTGGCGCTGGTTCTGCGACGCGCCCGCGCGCCCTCCCCGGTGTCGGGATGCTAACGGTGACGCGCTTGCGGCCGCGGCTTGGCGCTCGATTTCTTGTGGAACGGCACGTCGAGATCGACGCGCGGACTCGAGACCGCGACCTTCGGCGAGCGAACGTGCACGCCCGGGACCTTCACGTGGCCGCCCCACGGCATCCGCACGCTGAAACGCGAGACGCCGGCATCGGTCCGCGGAACGCTGACGTGCTCCGAGCCGACGTGGATATGGCCGCGGTCGCCGTAGGTTCGCTCGGAACGTACGTGCGCGCGCCCCTCGACCTTCCCAACGGTCGCCGGTGCGGCAAGCGCAGGGAGGGCGGAAACCAGCACCGCAAGCAGACCAAGCGCGATCCGAACCACCATGACCCCCCTTCTGCCCACGAAGCTCGTCCTATAAACGGTCTTCGGCCGAAAACGGCGCGCGCAGCAGCGGCGTCGTGCTGCGAGCGAGCGCCTCGTCGGGCACGAAGAAGTCGGCCACGAACGGTCCGGACCCGTAGCGCTCGAGATCGGCGCCCGCCTCGCGTAGCACCTCCTCGTCGATGAAGAAGTTGCCGCTGCAGATGCGGGCCGGCCGCCCGAGGATCTCGTGGGCCGCATCGGCGACGATTTCGGGGCTGCGGCAGGCGCGCGCCATCGCTTCACCGCCGAGCACGTTGCGGACTGCGGCCGTATCGATCGCGGTCAGCGGCCACAGCGAGTTGAAGGCGATCCCTTCGGCCCGAAACTCCTCGGCCATCCCGAGCATGCACAGCGACATGCCGAATTTGGAGAGCGTGTAGGCCACGTGCGGCGCGAACCAGCGGGCGCGCACGTCGAGCGGCGGCGAGAGCGTGAGCACGTGCGGGTTCGGCGCGCGGCGCAGATGCGGGATCGTCGCCCGGCTGCACAGAAACGTCCCGCGCGCGTTGATCGCCTGCATCAGGTCGTAGCGCTTGGGCTCGGTCGCAAGCGTACCGGCGAGCGCGATCGCGCTCGCGTTATTGACGCAGACGTCGATTCCGCCGAAGCGCGAGACCGTCGCCGCGACCGCCGCTTCGATCTGATCCTCGAAGCGAATGTCGCAGACGAGCGGCAGCGCCGTTCCCCCGGCTCGCTCGATCTCGGCGGCCGCCGTAAAGACCGTCCCGGGCAGTTTCGGATGCGGCTGCGCCGTCTTGGCGACGATCGCGACGTTGGCGCCGTCTCGCGCCGCCCGCAACGCGATCGCAAGCCCGATCCCGCGGCTCGCGCCGCTGATGAAAAGCGTCTTGTCGGCGAGCGGGCGCTGAAGCGGCATCGCTGGGCGCTATCGACGCTGGCGGGCCGCCTTTCCTCCCGCCGCG
>JBOHTX010000004.1:0-23923 GCA_050733855.1 Vulcanimicrobiaceae bacterium | reverse complement strand
GCGCCGGCGCGCTCACGCGGGGGCCGCCGCGCGCCGGGAACGCAGGTAGGCAGCCGCTTCGGTCGCGCCGCGGTTCGGCGGGATGAGCCGCTCGACCGCGACGATGCCGTCGGCGCGCCGTGAGAGGATCGCTCCCGGCACGGCGGGATTCGTCGCCCAACGGCCGTCCGGCGGCAGCGCGAGCGATGCAGCGTGCTCGCCGAGCAGGTGCGCGTCGAGAAGTTTTACGCGTTCGCCGGAGACGAGTTCGCTTCGTGCCAGCGGTCGCGGTGCATAGGCGCGCACGGCATCCACGATCCGTTTCGCGCTCCACGTTCGCTCGCGATCGATCAGCAGGTCTTCGTTGCTCAGCGGGTGGGTGAGCGTGCCGGCAATCCGGTCTTCGCTTGCGAGCCCCGTTTGCGGCCGGCGCACGAGCGTTCCGTCGGCGAGTTGCTCGCAGGCACGTGCGAGCAGGCGCGCACCGAGCTCGGCGAAGCGGTCGTGCAATTCACCGTAGGTTTCCTGCGGGCCGATCGCGCTACGCTCTTGCAGGACGATGTCGCCGGAATCCATGCCGGCATCCATCGCGATGACGCTGACGCCGCTCTCGACGACGCCGTCGCGCAACTGCGCCTGCAAGGGCGTCGCGCCGCGATAGAGCGGCAGCAGGCTCGGATGCACGTTGAGCGCCCCGAGCGGCGCGAGCGCGAGCAGCGGGGCCGGCAGGAGCCGTCCGTACGAAGCGACGGCGAAGCAGTCCGCGCCGAGCTCGCGCAGCGTCGCGAGCGCCTCGCGCAGGCGTTCGGGGGCGAGCACCGGGAGCGCGAGTTCTTCGGCGGCCAGCGCGACCGCGCTCGGGCGGGTACGTCCGCCGCGCCCGGCCGGCCGCGCCGGCTGCGTGACGACCAGGCGCACCTCGACCGACCGTGCGAACGCGCGCAGCGCCGGGAGCGCGAACTCGCTGGTTCCGAAGAAGACGCCGCGCACGAGCTTGCCGTCTGCCGGGCGCGCTACGTGAGCATCTCCGCGCGCGATTCTTCGGCGGCTGACGCTCCGGCCTCCGCCTCGGCGGCGGCGCGCTCTTCCTCGCTTGCGGCGGGGCGCACATTGCGGGCCTTATCGACGTAGAGGATGCCGTCGATGTGGTCCATTTCGTGCTGCAGGCAGCGACCGAAAAGTCCCGTTCCCTCGACGCTGAACTTCTTGCCGTGGCGGTCGAGGGCAGTGCAACGGACCCGCTCGAAGCGCGTCAAGTCGCCGACCAGGCCGGGGATCGAGAGGCATCCTTCGGTCGATTCGATCTCGCCCTCGGTCGTGGTGAACGCCGGGTTGACGAAGACGCGCGGCCCGTGCTCCTGCTCGCCGTCCTGCAGGTCGACGACGAAGATGCGCTTGCCGACCGCGACCTGCGGGGCGGCCAGGCCGATCCCCGGAGCCCGGTACATCGTCTCGAACATGTCGTCGATCAGCTGCTGGACGAGCGGGTCGCGCAGCTCCTCGCGGGCCACCTTGCGGGCGACCTTGCGCAGCGTGGGGTGGCCCTCGGTAACGATGTCACGGACGTACGCCATCTCGCCCCCAGTATAACCGGCGTGGATTCATAGAATAAAGCTCGAAAGGTCAGCGTTGGAGGCGATCCCCGCGAGCCGGTCGCGGACGTAGGCGGCGTCGACGGTCACGGCGCCGCCGGTTTCGGGGGCTTCGAAGCTCACGTCTTCCAGCAGGCGCTCGAGCACGGTGTGCAGGCGGCGTGCGCCGATGTTTTCGGTATCCTCGTTGACCCGGGTCGCGATGCGCGCGAGTTCGGCGATCCCGTCCGGCTCGAAGTGCAGCTCGACGCCCTCGCTTGCGAGCAGCGCCTTGTACTGCTCGGTCAGCGCGTTCTTCGGCTGGGTCAGGATCGTCTCGAAATCCGCGGCGGTCAGCGAATCGAGCTCGACGCGGATCGGAAAGCGGCCCTGCAACTCCGGGATCAGGTCCGAGGGCTTGCTCATGTGAAAGGCGCCGGCCGCGATGAAGAGCACGTGGTCGGTACGCAGCGGCCCGTACTTGGTGTTGACCGTGCTGCCTTCCACGATGGGCAGGATGTCGCGCTGCACGCCCTCGCGCGAGACGTCGGCGCCGCGCCGGCCCTCGGCCGAGGCCACTTTGTCCAGCTCGTCGATGAAGACGATCCCGTGCTCGCCCGCGCGGCGCAGCGCTTCGCGTTTGACCGCGTCCATGTCGATCAACTTGTTGGCTTCTTCTTGCGCGAAGATGCGGCGGGCCTCGGTGACCGTCACGCGCTTGCGCACCTTCTTCTTCGGCAGCATTCCTCCGAGCATCTCGCCCAAGTCCGCGCCGCCCATGCCGGAGGGGTCCATCCCGCCCAAGGACGCGATCGGGAGCTGCGGGCTCTCTTCGATTTCGATATCGAGCAGACGCACGTCGTAGAACCCGCGCGCCACGTCGGCGTGCGCTTGCTCGCGAATCTTGCGTGCGCTCTCGGGGATCGACGCGTCGCGCGGCGGGCTCGGCGGCGTCGCTTGCTGGCCGCCGAAGATCGAACCGAGTTGTGCGAACGCACCGAGCGGCGTCCCGCTCCCCGCCGGCCGGGTCTCGGGGAAAAGAACGTCGACGACGCGCTCGATCGCCGCCTCTTCGGCGGCCTCGCGAACCTCGGCGCGGCGTTCCTCCTGCACCATCCGCACCGCGGCCTCCGCCAGATCGCGGACCATCGACTCGACGTCGCGCCCGACGTAGCCGACCTCCGTGTACTTGGTCGCCTCGACCTTGATGAACGGCGCACCCGCGAGGTTCGCAAGCCGGCGCGCGATCTCGGTCTTGCCGACCCCGGTCGGCCCGATCATCAGGATGTTCTTGGGCACGATCTCGTGCCCAAGCTCGCCGCCGACCCGCTCGCGCCGGTAGCGGTTGCGCAGGGCGATCGCGACCGCCCGTTTGGCCTTGGCTTGGCCGACGATGTAGCGATCCAGCTCGGCGACGATCCGCCGGGGCGTCAAGTTCTCTGGGGAAAGCATGCCGGAATGGTTCGACGCCGAGCGAGCGCTCCCGGCGGCACGCCCAAGAAGAGCTGGGCCGTTCCGGCAGAACCCGAAGAGCGATGGACTACCTCGTGCTCTCGCAGCACGCCCAAAAAATCGCAGGCGGGCTTCGCTATCGGGACGTCGAGTGCGCGCTGTACCACTATCCGCGGGTCTATTTCGAGCTCGTCGAGGGTTACGAAGCGTTCCTCTATTATCGGCCGAGCAAAGGGGCCGCGCCGAACGAGGCGAGCTGCTACGTCGGCTACGGGCGCCTGCTGGACTGGTTTCCCGACCTCGATTCGAAGGACCATCGGTTCGTCCGAATTGCGGACTGTCGACACTTCGCTCGACCGGTGCCGTACGCGGAAACCGACGGTTCCTTCTACGAGTCGGGCTATTCGAACCGCAGCACGTTCCAAGGGCGCAGCGTCCGCCGAATCGGTGCCGTCGATTTCTTCCGAATCCTTTCCGCGGCCGCGGTTCGTGGAGATCCGTTTGCCCGGCTCGGTAACGTGGACACCCTCGAGAGCCCGTTCGATCCGATGATCCTCGGCCGGCTGCCGCGCGACCCGCCGCGTGAGCCGCTGGTCGCGATCGACGCGATCCCGGAGGGCGCCGGTTACATTCCGAGCGGCCGCGTCATCGATCTCTACGAGTCGGCGGCGCTTCAAGAGCGGGCCCGCGCGGACCACCAGCGGGTTCTCCGCACGCTCCATCGCGAAGGCGCGCGGCGAGGGGCAACGGCGCTCTACAACAACAATATCGATTTGCTGCTGAAGCGCGCGGACGGGCGCGTCTTGATCGAAGCGAAAAGCCTCAACGAAGAGCGCGACGCCGTCGACCGCATGCGCTACGGGATGGGGCAACTCCTCGATTACGGCGTCCGCTATCGGGCGGACCTCGCCGCCGCAACGCCGCTGCTCGCTTTCGGCCGGATCCCCCAGAACGACGTCGGCTGGATCGCGAGCATCCTCGAGTCCAACGGCATCGGCTTCGCCGGCGCGCGGCGGCCGGACGAAATCGTTCCCCTGAACGAAACGGCCCGCGCAACGTTCCTCTTCCGCTGACGGGAGGCCATCCTGAGAACGGACCGCATGAACCGCGCGCCGACGCTCGAGACGCCGCGTCTCATCCTTCGCCCGTGGCGCGACGCGGACATCGAGGCATGGGCGGCGATGAACGCCGATCCGCGTGTCATGGAATTCTTTCCGAGCCTCTACGACCGCGCACGGTCGGAAGCAACCGCGTCGGCGATGCGCGCCGGCCTCGAGCGCAATGGCTACGGTTGGTGGGTCACGGAGCTCAAGCGGACTTCGCGATTTGCGGGCGTCGTTGTCTTGGACGACGTTTCGTTCGAGGCCCCATTCGCGCCGGCGCGCCAGGTGGGTTGGCGATTCCTCCGCGATGCATGGGGAAGCGGCTACGCTACGGAAGGCGCACGTGCGGCGCTGACGTACGCTTTCGAGACGCTCGGTTGGGACGAAGTCGTGGCGCTGACTGCGACGGTGAACCTCCGTTCCCAGCGTGTCATGCAGCGGCTCGGCATGAGGCGCGATCCAGCCGGCGATTTCCTCCACCCGGCGATCGCAGAAGGGCACCGGCTGCGCCCCCACGTTCTCTACCGCATACGCAAATCGTAGTCAGGTAAGATAGTTTCTCAAGATCACAACCGGTTTCGGCGACTTTTTGGCCCAGGCACCGTCGTTCGTGACGATGATGTCGGCACCGGCGGCGACGGCCGTTCCCACGATCAATGCATCGGGCGGCTTGAGATTGCTCTGCGCACGAACTCGCGCCGCCGCTTCCGCGGCGCGCAGTTCGAGCGGGACGCAGGTCAGGTTCGGGAACCGCCCAAGAAAGTCGAGATATTGCGCGATCGCGAGGTTCGCGCGCAGCGGACCGACCAGGATTTCCATCGCGCTCACCATCGCGACAAACGCGCGGTTCCGGCCGCCGTGCACCCACCGATCGATGAGCAGCGTAGCCGCTTCCGTTATCTCGCGACGTTCTTCGAGATAGGCGATCAACACGTTCGTATCGATGAGCAGGCTCGCGTGCGCAGGGATCGCCGTCTCGAGCCGCCGGACCGCTACTCCCAATCGGCCCGCTCCCGCTCGACGAAGGTATTCGGGTTCCCATACGTGCCTTTACCGATCCCGGCGTAGGAACGTCGTATCGGTCGCAAGGTCGCCGAATCGGCCGTGACGGCGATCACCAGAACGTCGCCTTCTCGTACGCCCAAAAGGGCCGCTGCCGGACCCGGGAGCGTCAGCTGGTTCCGCGCTCGAATCACGGTCTGCACTTCGACGACCCCGTTGGTCGGCCGCGCGTTCTTCCTCATTCAGAGAGCTTAACAGAAATTCTGACGTGTTGTCCAATTTCTGATGGAGCAGAACGGGCGGTGACGGGCTTTACGGCGGGCCGTCCGGCGGCCGGACAAAATCGGCCAAGCGCGGATCGTGCAGGAGACGACCGTAGAGCCGTTTCATCTCGCCGGCTCTCAGGTAGCGCTTCGCGCGCATCGCGAGATGCTCGAAAGCCGCGCCGACGTAGGGCCCGAGGCCGACACGGCGCAAATAGACCGTTTCGGCCAGACGATCCCAGAGCGACTCGATGCTGTCGGCATACTCGGCGAGGAAGAGACGCTCCCGTACCGCGCCGGTGATGACCAGCGTCGATAATGTTCGACGAAACGCAGGAGGGTGCCGATCTCCCGAAACTCTTCGACGGGTGCCGGCTGCGCTAGCCGCCGGCGCAAAGCCACATCGCTCGCCACACGCTCGAGAAACGAATCCATCGCCCGGTATGCGGCTGCCGTCTCGAGCGAATCGAGCCGCTCGGAGAGCCGCAGATAGACCGTGATCTCGTTGGCCGCTCGCACGTGGCGTATCTGAAGGAACGCGGCGAGCGCGGCGACAGCCACGACGAACGCCGAGGCGACCGAAGCGATGGCAGCGACCCAGCCGGCATTCACGATGAGCGGGGATCCGCGCTGCGGCCGGAGTTCCGTAGGCGAACGGCGATCTTGGCCGCCTGCCGACGCTGCAGCCCGCGCGGGATCAGCGGCAGCGCGCCGATCATCGTTCGGTACGCACGGCCCGGAAAGACGAGCGCCGCGCCCGCTTCGAAACCCGCTAGGGTCTCGCGCGCGCACTGCTCGGCGCTTATGCGCACGAACTGCGGCGGCCCGCCGGCCATGCCGCCCGGGGAGCCGGCGACCGCATCGAACTCGCTGTCGACGGGCCCGGGACAGGCGTGGGTGACGACGACTCCTGTGCCCGCGAGGTCCGCGCAAAGCGCCTCGCTGAAACCGAAGACGAAGTATTTGCTCCCGGCGTACGCGGCGGCGGACGGCATGATCGCGAGGCCCGCGCCGGAGCCGATGTTGAGGACGCCACCGCGCCCTCGAGAGACCATCTCGGGGACCAAGCCGGCGCACAGCTGCGCGAGCGCGAGCACGTTGGTCCGCAGCACCTGACGCGTACGACGCCACTCCGTCTGGTCGTAGAGACCGGCGGCACCGAGTCCGGCGGCGTTGACGAGCACGTCCATCGGCCCAATGTGCTCGCGAACGCGCAGCAGCAAACCGTCGACCTCGCCTTCCTCGGCGAGGTCTGCCGCAAAGGCGGACACCTTGAGTTGCGGGTGCCTTGCCGCCAACTCATTTCGCAGCTGCTCGAGCCGCTCGGCGCGGCGAGCCACGACCACCAGGCTCGCGACCCGTGCGGCAAACGCTCTCGCAAGTTCGCGACCGATGCCGGCAGAGGCGCCGGTCACCAAAGCGGCGGCGCCGTCGATCGGCGGCCGTGTTACCGTTGCCATCGGACATCCTTTCGTTGGCGCATGCGGACGGAATCTATCCCTGCGCGCCGGCGAGTTCGTCGTAGAAGTAGGCCATCGTTTCGATTCCGGCGTAGAACTGTGCCAGGTCAAATTTCTCGTTGGGCGCGTGGGTCGAGTCGTCGGGGAGGCCGACGCCGATCAGGACTTGCGGCAAGTGCAGGATACGCTCGAAGCTCGTGACCGGGCCGATCGTTCCGCCGCTGCCGATGAAGACCGGCGCTCTCCCGAAGGCGCGTTCCAGCGCGCGCGCAGCGGCGGCGACCGCGGGATGATCGCGCGCGGTTGCGATGGCGCGCACGTCGCCTTCGTCGTGAACCTCGAGCCGGATGCCTTCGGGCGCGACGCGCTCGAGATGCTCGCGCACAACCCGCCGGACGTGCAGCGGTTCCTGACCGGCGACCAAGCGCGCGGAGAGTTTCGCGAAGGCCGCGCTCGGCACGATCGTCTTGGTTCCCGGACCCTGATAGCCGCCCCAGATGCCGTTGCATTCGAGCGTGGGGCGATACCAGAGCCGTTCGAGCGGATGCCGTTCGCTTTCGCCGCCGTCGAGCGCGCTCACGCCGAGAGCCGCGGCTTCGGCCCGCGCGTCGAACGGCAGGGCCGCCAGTTCGGCCCGCTGCGCAGGCGTCAACTCGGCGACGCCATCGTAGAATCCGGCGACCGCGACCCGGCCGTCGGGTGCACGCAGGGTTGCGAGCATCTGCGCGAGCGCCTCGATCGGGTTGACCACGATCCCCCCGAAGAGTCCGGAGTGAATGTCGCTTGCCGGACCGTGAACCGCAACCTCCCAATGCACGAGTCCGCGCAGCGAAACCGTCAGCGACGGCACGTCGCGCGCGAACATCGCGGTATCGGAGACGACGACGCAGTCGCACGCCAAGCGCTGGCGCTCGCGCGCGAGCAAGGCCTCGAACGACGGTGAACCGATCTCTTCTTCGCCCTCGATCACGACCTTCACGTTCAGCGGCAGCCGCCCGCGCGTGCGCAGATGGGCTTCGAGCGCGGCCAGGTGCATGAAGGCTTGGCCCTTGTCGTCGACGGCGCCGCGCCCGAAGAGTTTCCCCTCGCGGACGGTCCCTTCGAACGGCGGCGACTGCCACAGCTCGCGCGGATCCTCGGGCTGCACGTCGTGGTGTCCGTAGACGAGCAGCGTCGGTGCGCCGGCCACCCCGAGCCACTCGCCGTACGCAAGCGGAAGCCCGTCCGTTTCGAGAACCTCGCCTTCGAGCCCGGCCGCGCGCATGCGTGCGGCCGCATGTTCCGCCGAGCGCCGAACCTCGGCGTGACGCGCGGGATCAGCCGAAACCGACGGACACGCGATCCAGGCTTTGAGTTCTTCGAGATAGCGCTCGCGGTTCTCGCGCACGAAACGGATCGGATCGTCGAGGGAAATCATGGCCCGAATCCTTTCAGGATATCGCACTGCCTGGTCGCGGGTCGAGAAGTGCGAAGCCGCGAATTCGATCAGCGACCCCGCTGCCAGCCGGGCTCACAGGAACTGTACCGCTTGCCTTGGGATGCTGAGCGATGAATCCATTCGACCTTTCCCGCCGTGGTTTCCTGACCTCCTCGGTCGCCTCTGCGACCTTGATCGGCATGACCGATCCGGTGCCGGCGCAGCCGCCTTCGCCTCCGTCGGCCGCCGACGGTGCGAACCTCGCCGACATTTTGGCTCCGGTGCCGTTTCACTTCGACCGCGCGGCGTTTTTCGCCATCGTTGAACGACCCTTCCCTCATCGCCAGCTCGGCGTCGGCAAGTCCTTCGCGGGAGCGACCACCCTGATGGCAGGTTTCCGTAACTCGCTCGCGGCCTACGCCGATCCCGACGGATTCGCGGCGGGGCCCGCCAGCCTGCACTGCGCCGCAGTCTTGTACGCCGGATACTCGTACAACATGGTGCTCGATGACGCGATGTACGCGAAGTATCCCCTCGGATTGATGGACGACGAAGAAATGCGCCCGAACGACCTTCGCTATCGGGCGTTCTGGAAGGCTTTGCGGCGAAACCCGATGGAGAACTTCTTGCGCCCGCTCATCGATCAAGGCACGTCGTTCTTCGTCTGCAACAACGCATTAAGCAGGTTTGCCGCCGCACTTGCCCACCGGACCGCACCAAACGGCGTCGCACCGACGCGTAAGGAGGTGGTCGCGATTCACGACGAGTTAGTGGACCATTTCATCCCTGAGACCAGGCTCGTACCGTCAGGCGTCGCCGCGGTCAACGCCGTCCAAGAAGCGCACTTCACGTTCGGACCGGATTACTGAGGCGGTCCTCCTCGCGCCGGACGCTCTCGACGATCAGTTGATCGTTGGTGTAGATGTCGATGAGAGCGGCGATCCCGAGCGCCTCGCGCGCGATCGTTTCGGCGTCGAGGGCGGTGTGGCGCACGAGCGCGAGGGCCGCGGCTTGCGCGTACGGGCCGCCGCTGCCGATCGCGGCGACGCCTTCGTCGGGCTCGATCACGTCGCCGTTGCCGCTGACCATGAAAAGATGTTCGGGATCGCCGACGATCAAGAGCGCTTCGAGCCGGCGCAACATCCGGTCCTGACGCCAGTCCTTCGCCAGCTCGACGGCTGCGCGCGTGACGTTGCCCTTGTACTCCGAGAGCTTTCCCTCGAATTTTTCGAGCAGGGCGATGCCGTCGGCCGCGCCGCCGGCGAAGCCCGCCAGCACCGCGCCGTTCGCGATCTTGCGCACCTTGTGCGCGCCGTGTTTGACGATCGTCTTGTCGAGAGTCACCTGACCGTCGCCTGCGATCGCGAGGGCACCGTCACGGCGAACGGCGAGGATGGTCGTCGAGCGGATGCGCATGCGACCCTCTGCCACGGCAGACGCGCGGGGCCCTCGCTAGCGAATCGCGGGCTCGATTTCCGGCAGACGCATCAGTTCGAGTTCGGCCGACCAGGCGGCGATCCGCCCGAGCGCGCGCTCGGCGAGCAAGCGCCGGCGCTCGCGCTTGCCGAGGCGCCGTCCACGCTCGTCGCGCCGATCCTCGCCGCCGCTGCCTTCGCCGTCGCCGTCGTCGTGGATGTACGCCCAGGTGACGTTTGCCGGCTGGAAATCGGGGCTCGCGCGATTCTGTAGGTGGGCGACGACGGCACCGAGCGCCGTCCCGCTCGGGACCGCGACCTTCGGCAGATCACGGAGCGCGTGCACCGCCGCAATCCCCGCGAGCGCGCCACAGGCGGCCGCCTCGACGTAGCCTTCGGCGCCCGTGATTTGCCCGGCGAACCACACGTTCGGGACGCCGCGCAGGCGCAGGTCGGCTTCGAGCAGGCGCGGCGCATCGAGGAAGGCGTTGCGGTGCATCACGCCGAGACGCAGCCATTCGGCCCCCGCCAGGCCCGGCAGGTGCCCGAAGGCTTCCTTTTGCGCGGGCCACGTCAAGCGTGTTTGGAAGCCGACCAGATTGTAGGCGCTGCCGTCGAGGTTCTCTTTGCGCAGTTGCACGACTGCATGCGGCGTCTGGCCCGTCCGCGGATCGCGCAAGCCGACCGGCTTCAGCGGCCCGAAGCGCAACGTCTCCTCGCCGCGTGCCGCCAGTTCTTCGATCGGCAGACAGCCCTCGAAGTACAGCGAACCGCCCTCGGCCAGGTCGCCTTCGAACTCCTTGGGCTCAGTTTTGGGAAGCTCGCGCAGATCGCGCACCAGCTGCAAATACTGCTCGCGGTCGAGCGGCAGGTTCAGGTAGTCGTCGCCGTCGCCTTTGTCGTAGCGCGATTTGCGGTACATCGGCCCGAGATCGAGCGAATCGGCGGCCACGATCGGCGAAGCTGCGTCGTAGTAGTGCAGGCGCCGTCGTGCGCTCGGCTCCGCCAGTGGAACGCGCGCAACGAGTGCGTCGATCGCGGCCGCGAGCGGCGCGGAAGGGAGCGGCCCGCAGGCGACGATCGTCGGGAGCCCGGCCTCAATCTCGCACACCTCTTCGCGCACGATCCGGACTCGCGGCTGCGCGAACAGCCGCTCTTCAACGAGCGCCGAAAACCGCTCGCGATCGACGGCCAGCGCTCCGCCCGCCGGGACGGCACTCGCGCGCGCGCAGCCGACGATCAGCGAATCGAGCCGCACCAGCTCCTCCTTGAGCAGCCCGACCGCATTTTCGAGCGCCACCCCGCGCAGCGAGTTGCTGCACACCAGCTCCGCAAAACGCGCGGTCCGATGCGCCGGCCCCGAGCGCAGCGGACGCATCTCGCAGAGTTCGACGTCGAGGCCGCGCCGCGCGGCCTGCCAGGCGGCTTCGCAGCCGGCGAGGCCGGCGCCGATCACCCGCAGCCGCGCGCCGTTCACCTCACGATGCCTCGACCGGTTCGCCCTCGGGGTGTGCGGCACGCCCCTCGGCGAGCGCACTCGCATCGTGTTCGGAATCGCGCGAACACACGAAAACCAGCGTCCCGCGCCGCGACTTCGCAGTAACGTATGCGCCGCAAACCGGGCACGGCTCGGCAACGACGCGATCCCACGAGACGAAGTCGCAGGCCGGATAGTTCGCACAGCCGTAGAACGTGCGGCCGCGCTTGGTGCGGCGCTCGACGATCTTGCCGCCGTCCTTGGGGCAGAGGGCGCCCGTCTCTTTGAGGATCGGCTTGGTCGTCTTGCATTCGGGATAGCCGGTGCACGAAATGAAGCGGCCGAAGCGGCCGGTCTTGATCACCATCGGCCGGCCGCAGTTCTCGCAGATCTCGCCGGTCGGCTCGTCGCGCAGCTCGATCTTCGGAAGCTTCTTCTCGGCCTCGACCAACTCGAGCGAAAACGGACCGTAGAAGCGCCGCAGCAACGCCACCCAGTCTTCTTTCCGCTCCTCGACGGCATCGAGTTCGCGTTCCATGCCGGCCGTGTAGGCCAGGTTCATGATCTCCGGAAAATGCTCCGCCAGCAGATCGTTGACTGCCGTCCCGATCGCGCTCGGACGGAAGCGGCGCTCGACCTGCTCGACGTAGCCGCGTGCCTGAATCGTCTCGACGATCGCGCTGTAGGTCGAGGGCCGTCCGATCCCGTTCTCTTCGAGGGCGCGCACGAGCGAGGCCTCGGAAAAGCGCGGCGGCGGCTCGGTGAAGTGCTGCGCGGGCACGAGTTTCTCGAGATCGAGCGGCTCGCGCTCTTCGAGCGGCGGCAACGGGGCGCGTCCGCGCTTGGCCGCCGGATCGGCCGCTTCGTCGTCCTTGCCTTCCTCGTAGACGGCGGTGTAGCCGGCGAATTTGAGCACGCTGCCGGTCGCCCGCAGGCGATAGCGGGTGCTGCCGCGGAGCGGCGCCGCATCGATCTCGACGGTCGTCTGATCGTAGAGCGCGGGCGCCATCTGCGAGGCCACGAAGCGCTCCCAGATCAAAGTGTAGAGCCGCAGCTCGTCGCGCTTGAGCACCTTCGCGAGCGATTGCGGGGTGCGCTCGACCGAGGTCGGACGGATCGCTTCGTGGGCATCCTGCGCGCCCGCGCGAACCTTGTACTGGCGGTCGCCGGCGAAGCTGGGGCCGAAGGTCGCGACCACGAAGGCACGGGCGGCGGCGCGCGCTTCCTCGGAGACGCGCGTCGAGTCGGTACGCATGTAGGTGATCAGGCCCTGCGTCCCTTCGGGGCCGAGATCGACGCCTTCGTAGAGCGCTTGCGCGAGTTGCATCGTCCGGCGGACGCGCACCCGGAGTTTGCGGGACGCTTCTTGCTGCAAGGTCGAGGTGGTGAACGGTGCGGCCGGATTGCGCCGAACCTCGCGGCGCCGAACGCCGGCGACCGCATAGCGCGCATCCTGCAGGTCGGCCACGATTTGGTCGGCCCGGCCGCCGTTTCCGATCTCGGCCTTCTCGCCGTCGATCTCGGCCAGTTCGGCCGAAAAACCCGCCTCGCCGGCGCCGGCCGGGAGGTCGCCTTTGCGAAGCTGCGCCACGATCGTCCAGTATTCTTTGGGGACGAAAGCCGCGATCTCGCGTTCGCGATCGACGATCAGTTTGACCGCGACCGATTGCACCCGCCCGGCCGAGAGGCCGCCGCGAACCTTGGCCCACAAGAGCGGCGAGATCTTGTAGCCGACCAGCCGATCCAGAATGCGGCGCGCCTGCTGCGCGTTGACCCGGTCCATATCGATCGGATGGGCTTCCCGCAGCGCGCGCAACGCGGCCTCGCGGGTGATTTCGTGAAGTTCGATCCGCTTGGGATCGTCGAGTTTCAGCAGCTCTTTGAGGTGCCAGGCGATCGCCTCGCCCTCGCGGTCCGGGTCGGTCGCGAGGTAGACCTCCGAGGCACCGCGCAGGGCCCCGCGCAGTTCTTTGATGACCTCGCCCTTGCCCTTGATCGTCAGGTATTTGGGGGCGAAGTCGTGCTCGACGTCGACGCCGAGGGTGCTCTTGGGCAGGTCGCGGACGTGCCCGACGGAGGCCTTGACCACGTAGCGCGGCGGCAAAAACTTCTTGATGGTACGGGCTTTCGTCGGCGACTCGACGATGATCAGGGGTTTCTTCAAACGATCCTCGGTGCTCCGCCGGTCGACCCCACGAGGAGCGGGGCGACGAACCGCACGGCCTCGTGCGGCTTTTCACCGGAAAGCGCCATCAGTATAGCGCCGCCGTCAAGGGAGCCAAAACTTGCATATTTTTCCGTCGCAGTATAAGATGCGCTCAAAGGCGTTGACAGCCTCTGTCAACCCGTTCACGCACACGATCGTCCGGAATGGACGAGGAGGGTTCGTTGGATCACGATATGATGGAGCACGACGAAGAACACGCCGATGCTGCCGCCCGACCGCGCCGCAAGTACACGCGCCGGAAAAGCACCGCCCGTAAAGCGACTGCGAAGAAAGCCGTAGCCAAGCGCGGCCGCAAAAAGGCCGCCAAGAAAGCGACTGCCAAGAAGGCGGGAGCCAAGCGCGCGGGAGCCAAGCGGGGCGGCCGCAAGAAGGCGACGCGCAAGGCGGGGGTCCGCAAGACCGCAAAGCGCGCGGGCGCCAAAAAGGCCAGTCGCAAGAAGGCTGGTCGCAAGAAGGCTGGTCGCAAGAAGGGCGCTCGCAAGACGGCGAAGCGCGCCGGCGCCAAGCGCCGGGTCGGCCGTCCGCCCAAGAACGGTCGCCGCAAGAAGGCCTAGCGCCGAAGTCCCAGACGTCCGAGGCGACCGTGGTTCCGCGGTCGCCTCGTCGTTTCTGTTGAACAACGGGGCGGCGTGCCCCCCGTTCACCCCCGGGCCGCCACTCGGCGGCCCATTGTTTAATGCGCCACACTCGCTCCAGCACCGATCAAATCCGGGGCACGTCCGCCGTGCTCTTCGACCCAGTGACAGGCCGCCATGTGATCGCCCGGGTACACGAGCGGCCGCGGCACCTCGCTGCGGCAGCGCTCGAACGCGATCGGGCAGCGCGTGTGGAACCGGCAACCGGCGGGCGGATCGACCGGCGAGGGGATATCGCCGCTCAGGATGACACGCTTGCGGCGTGCGCCGATCGCCGTATCCGGGATCGGGATCGCCGAGAGCAGCGCCTGGGTGTAGGGGTGGAGCGGGTGCTCGTACAGGTCGTCACGCCCCGCGATCTCCATGATCTTGCCGACGTACATCACCGCCACCCGCGTCGAGATGTGGCGCACGACCGAGAGATCGTGCGCGATGAACAGATAGGTGAGCCCGAATTGCTCCTGGAGATCCTGGAGCAGGTTGATGACTTGGGCCTGGATCGAGACGTCGAGCGCCGAGACCGGCTCGTCAGCAACGATGAAGCTCGGGTCGACGGCCAGCGCCCGCGCGATCCCGATCCGCTGGCGCTGGCCTCCGGAAAACTCGTGCGGATAGCGGTTGGCATGATAGGGCTGCAGCCCGACGAGCCGCAGCAGTTCGAAGACCCGTTCGTCCGCCGCCTTGCCGCGAGCGATATGGTGGATGACGAGCGGCTCGGAGACGATCTCGCCGACCGTCATGCGTGGGTTGAGCGAGGCGTAGGGGTCTTGAAAGATCACCTGCATCTCGCGCCGCAGCTTCCGAATCTCGCCGCTCGAAAGCGCTCCGATATTGCGCCCCTCGAAGATCACCTCGCCTTTGGTCGCATCGAGCAAACGCAGCACGACGCGCCCTGCGGTCGTTTTCCCCGAGCCCGATTCCCCGACCAGGCCGAGCGTTTCGCCGCGCCGGATCGAGAAATCGATCCCGTCGACCGCCCGCACGTCGCCGACGTGCCGGGAAAAGACGCCCGCGTGGATGGGGAAGTATTTGTAGAGGTCGCGCACCACGAGCAGGTCGCCGGCAGGGCTTCCGTTGGCGGCCGGCCCCTGGTTCACGGGCTTGGCGCTCCGGCCGGAACGGGCGCCGAATGTGCGATCGCCGGAGCGCTTTCGACGCCGAGCGTCCGCTCGGCGCCGGCCCGTTCGTCGTATTGCCAGCAACGGGCCACGTGCCCGGCACCGAAATCGTAGAGGGCGACCGGCTGCTCGCAGACCGGCATCCGGTAGCGGCAGCGCGGAGCGAACGCGCAGCCGCTCGGAATCCGCAAGAGGTTCGGGGGCTGACCTTCGATCGGAATCAAGCGCGTGCGCTCGTCCGCATCGAGCCGCGGCAACGACGCCAAGAGGCCCATCGTGTACGGATGGCGCGGGTTCGAAAAGATCTGGGCGGCCGTTCCGTACTCGACGACGTTGCCGGCGTACATCACGAGCACGTACTCGCAACCCTCGGCGACGACCCCAAGGTCGTGCGTGATCAGCACGATCGCCGAACCCAGGCGCTGCTGCATCTCGCGCATCAGATCGAGAATCTGCGCTTGGATCGTTACGTCGAGTGCGGTCGTCGGCTCGTCGGCGATCAGCACGGCCGGATCGCAGGAGAGCGCCATCGCGATCATCACCCGCTGACGCATCCCGCCGGAAAGCTGATGGGGGTATTCGTGGACGCGTCTCTCGGGGACGGGGATGCGGACGGTGCGCAGCATCTCGATCGTCCGCTCGAACGCCTCGCGCCGCCCGAGGTGGAGGTGCAGCCGAATCGCTTCCGAGACCTGATCGCCGATCGTGAGCACCGGATTGAGCGAGGTCATGGGGTCCTGAAAGATCATCGCGACATCCTTGCCGCGGATCTTCCGCATCTCGGGCTCGCTCTTCTCGAGCAGGTTCTCGCCGCGTAGCCGGATCGTTCCGGCTTCGATCCGTCCGGGCGGCGTCGCGATCAGGCGCATGACGGCCAGCGCGCTGACCGATTTACCGGAGCCCGATTCGCCGACGATGCCGAGCGTCGAGCCGCTTTCGACCGCGTACGAGAGCCCGTTGACCGCGCTGACGAAGCCCTCGTCGGTGCGGAACCCGACGCGGAGATCGCGGACCTCGAGCAGCGCCACCTCGCGCTAGATTCCGGTGATGCTCAAGATCAGGCCGACGAAGACGAAAGCGATGGCGACGCCGCTCGTCACCCGCGCGAGCTGCTGATCGAAGCCCAGACGCGGGCGGTAGGCGGCCTCGACCCGGCCGCCGATCGAACCCGAGAGCCCTTCTTGCTTCGTCGTCTGAAACGCGAGCAAGGTCACAAGCGCGATCGCCAGCAGAAAGAACAGCCCAGCAATCGCGTGCGTCAGCCACGGTGCGTTGGTCGCGAGCGCCGATTTGTGGCCGAGCGAGGCCTGGAGTTGCTGTAAAATCTGCGGCGCCAGGGTCGCCGAGGGAAGCGGCGTCGCCGCCGGGTGCGCCCCTGCGGCAGCGGCCGAGGAACCGAGCGGCGGCGCGGTCGCAACGGCGAGCAACGTGGAACCCAGACTGATCACGGTCGAAGAACGTCCTCTATGAAACGGCCGTTGCGGGATGGGCCGCCGAGTGGCGGTCCGTGGTAGAACGGGGGGCACGCCGCCCCGTTTTCAAACGAGACGCCGGCTTCGCCGGCCGAACGCTCGATACCGCTTGGGCTTCTAACGCGCGCTTCCGGCGGTCACGGGGAGGGGGGCCGTTCTCCGCACGCGGGCGGCGAGTGCTTCGCCCGAAAGGCCGAAGGAGGCGCGCTGCTTGGGTTGTTTGTCGTGCTGGATGAGGACCTCGGGAACGCCGACCCGTTCGAGGGCGACCTCGAGCCCGCGGTCGGCGATGAACTCGGCGAGCGCCGAGCCGAAACCGCCACCCAGCGAATGCTCCTCGAGGCTGATCCAGCGGCGATGCGTCGACGCGAGTTCGAGGAGCAGCGTCGCGTCGAGCGGTCGCACGAAGCGCGCGTTGACGACCGTCGGGAGCCGCTCGCCCGTCGCGGCCAGCAGATCGTAGGCATCGAGCGCGGCGTCGCAGGTGTTGCCGAGCGCCAGCAGCGCGACCTCCGAACCGCGCCGCAGCATTTCGGCCTTGCCGTGCACGATCGGCGCCGGCGCTTCGAGGTGGTTACCTTGCGAGTTACCGCGCGGATAACGGAGGGCCGCCGGACCGTCGAGCGTCAGCGCATGGGCGAGCATCGGCTCGACCTCGGCCTCGATGCGCGGCGCCATGATCGTCATGTGGGGCAGCGTCCGCAGATAAGCGATATCGTACAGTCCCATGTGGGTCGGGCCGTCGTCGCCCGCGACGCCGGCGCGGTCCATGCAGAAGACGACCGGCAACTGTTGGATGACGACGTCGTGCACGACTTGATCGTAAGCACGCTGCAAGAAGGTCGAGTAGATCGCGCAGACCGGCCGCAAGCCGGCGGTCGCGGCGCCGGCCGCGAAGCAGACCGCGTGCGCTTCGGCGATCCCGACGTCGAAGTAACGTGCCGGATGTTTCTTTGCGAACTTCGAAAGCTTGGTGCCGTCCGGCATCGCGGCGGTGATCGCGACGATCCGCCGGTCGCGCTCGGCGAGGGCCGTCAGCGCCTCGGCGAAGGCATCGGAGAACGTCGGGCGGCCGCTCGATTTGAACTCGACCTTGCCGTCCTCGAGTTCGAAGGGCCCGACCCCGTGGAACGTCCGCTTGTCGAGTTCGGCCGGCTCGAAACCCTTGCCCTTGACCGTGTGCACGTGCAGCAGCACGGGCCCGGGAATGCGGCGGGCGTTCGAGATCACTTCGCAGAGCGCGTCGAAATCGTGACCATCGATCGGCCCGACGTAACGGAAGCCCATCTCTTCGAAGATCACCGCCGCTTTCGGTTCGCTCGAGACGAAGCGCATCGCAGCTTCCTCGGCGGTCGAGAGTGCCTTGCGCGCGGTCCACCCGAAGGGCATCGCGCCCAAGATATCTTTGGCTTTCTCGCGGGCCGCGTTGTAGAACGGCTTCGAGCGCAAGCCGGCCAGGTAGCGGTTCATCGCACCGACGTTGGGCGCGATCGACATCTCGTTGTCGTTGAGGATCACGATGAAGTTCGTGCGTAGCTGCCCCGCGTTGTTGATCGCTTCGTAGGCGAGCCCGCCGGTCAGCGCGCCGTCGCCGATGATCGCGACGACCGTCTCGCTGCCGCCGCGCAGATCTCGCGCGTGGGCCATCCCGAGCGCCGCCGAGATCGACGTCGAGGCGTGGCCCGCGCCGAAGACATCGTACTCCGATTCGCTGCGCATCGCGAAGCCCGAGAGCCCGCCGCCCGTCCGGATCGTCCCGATCCGCGCCGCGCGGCCGGTCAACATCTTGTGGACGTAGACCTGGTGGCTTACGTCCCACACGATCTTATCCTTGGGTGCGTCGAGGACGCGGTGCAGCGCTAAGGTCAACTCGACGACCCCGAGGTTCGGCCCCAGATGGCCGCCGTTCTTCGCGCAGGCGTCGACCAGCGCTTCGCGGATCTCGGCGGCCAGGAGGTCGATCTGCGAACGCGAGAGCGCTTTGAGGTCGCGGGGAGACCCGATCCGATCCAGCATCCGGTTCAGATTAGACGTACCGACAGACGAGCCTTGCTTCCGCTCGGTACGCCGGCGGCCCCCCGGAGCCAGGGCCTCGGGCTACGCACGCCGCACCTGCACCGAGATGGAAGCTGCCCGCAATCGCCGGCCCGTCCCGCTGGGCCGCCGCCGCCGGGTCCTCCGCGAGCTTGCGCGGATATTCTCGACGATCTGCAATCCGTTCTTGACGGCGCTCGCGCTCTTTGTCGTGGTCGCGCACGTCAGCGCGCGCTCGCTGCCCGATTTCTGGGGCCTGCTCGCCTCGACGACCTTCTTCACCTCGATCGGCCCGATGCTCTACGTCCTGTGGCTCTACTGGACGGAGCGGATCGCCGACCTCGACATGTCGGAACGCGGCGAGCGCGAGCGAGTCTTCGGCGTCTTCGTCGTCTTCTATGCGCTCGGAACGCTGGTGCTCTACCTGGCGCATGCGCCGGCCCTGGCGACCGCGTCGCTGGCCGGCTACACCGCCGCTGCCATCGTGGTGCAGAACATCACGCGCTACTGGAAAATCTCGACCCACGCCCTCGGGATCACGGCGCCCTTCGTCGTGCTGATCTACCTGTACGGCTGGCAGCCGCTCCCGTTTGCGGTGCTCGTTCCGATCGTCTGCTGGTCGCGCGTCTACCTGCGGGCGCACACCGTCGCGCAGGTGCTTGCGGGCACCGCACTCGGAGCGGGTTCCGTCCTGCTCTTCTTCCACGTCTTCCGGCTGATCTAGCGGAGCCTTCCCCAACGTGCGTCCTGCGTGAGGGGCGCCGGCACGCAAGGTGAGTTGACGGCCATCATGCCGGGTTGGGAGAGGCAGGTGTCACATTTGCGACCGCTATCCCGTCTCCGAAGCATCCAGCCCACCTCTCGATCCCGGCGGAGGGGACCACCATGATGCAAGCCCAATTGGGACCCACTGCGTTTACGGTCTACGTCGTCATGAGCGTCCTGTTCTCTCTCATGCTCGCATATGCCGTTACGCTGGAATTCCGTCGCGGCGAGAAGCTGCTGGAAATCATGGCAAAAGTGCACGTGCCGCCGTCGTGGCTTCCATCATTGGCTATTCTCAAAGCAGCAGGTGCAATCGGACTGCTCGTCGGGATTGCCGTCCCATTCATCGGAGTAGCCGGTGCGATTGGCCTCGTCTTCTACTTCGTCGGAGCGATCGTCGCGCACCTGCGTGCCCGAGATTCTGCGCTCGGCGCTGCGATATTCCTGGCGCCCGCCGTCGCCGTGCTGTTTCTCAGACTAGCATCGAGGTGACGGTCTTCTCATGAGTAGCGACAACGTCACGAGCTTTGGAGGCTGCGGTCGCGCGGTAACCTTCAACCAATACCGTAGTCTGTTGTTCTCCATCGCCTATCGCATGTTGGGCAGCGTTGCCGACGCCGAGGATATGCTTCAGGAAGCCTTCATTCGCTGGCAGGCCGCCTCCGACAACGAGATCCACTCTCCAAAGGCGTTCCTCGTGACGATCGTTAGTCGCCTATGCATCACCCAACTGCATTCGGCGCGTGCGCGCCGCGAAGCGTACGTCGGCCAATGGTTGCCCGAACCGCTCCTCACCGATCAGCAAAGCGATCCGTTCGACGTTATACGCGCCGATGAATCGCTCTCGATGGCCCTGCTCATTCTTTTGGAACGCCTAAGCCCGCTGGAGCGCGCCGTCTTTCTGCTTCACGAGGTCTTCGGCTTCCAGCACACGGAAATCGCCAAGACGCTGGGGAAGAACGACGCGAGCTGCCGCCAAATTCTGCACCGAGCACGTGCCCACGTCGGCGCTATGCGACGGCGTTTCGAAGCGACCGCGCAGGAACAACGCGACTTGCTCGATCGCTTCCTCGACGCTGCACGGGAGGGGAATCTCGCCCGCCTCATCGCGCTGCTTTTGGACGATGCGGCCCTTCACGTCGACGCCGACAGCAAGACCGCTTTCCCCAACGTCATTCGCGGGGCCGACAAGGTCGCGCGCGCGTTGGTTGCCGGCACAAAGGACCTTCCCGCGGGGATCGTACTGCGCCCGACGCAGATCAACGGCGATCCCGGCATCATCAGCTACGTCGACGGCCGGCCGTTCTCTGCGCTCGCGCTAGACATCGATGGCGACAAGATCCGCAACGTCTACATCGTCGCAAATCCTCGGAAGCTCGCGCATCTACCCGTGTGCGGCGACATGGCCACAAACGCCCACCTGAAAGGACGACATGAACCTCCCGCTTAAGGCTTCAATCAACGCCGAGGCCTTCCTGGCACCGATCGAGAACCCGCGGGGCCTGATCATGAGATTCGTGTACGCCACGACTCGCCGCCGGTTCGGCAAAGTCCTGACGCCGCTGAGCGTCTTTGCCGCGCGCTTACCACCCGCGTTTGGAACTTTTTACGGAAAGGTATCGAGTCTCGATAGGAAGCTCGTTCTGTCGCCGGAGATTGCCATTCTGATACGACAACGCGTTGCTCAAATCAACGTCTGCAGCTTCTGCAGCGATATCGGAAGGTGGTACGCCATCAAGAATGCATCGATGACAGTCGCCAAGCTCGACGCCTTGGACGAGTACCACACCAACCCGCTGTTTACCGGCAAGGAGCGCGCTGCGCTCGATTACGCTACAGAACTGACGCAACACAAAACCGTCAGCCGCGAGACGTTTGAACGCCTAGCGAATGAGTGCTCCGAGCGCGAGATTTGTGAAATCGCATGGCTTGTCGCCAGCGAGCATCTCTACAATATCAGCAACATTGGGATGAACATCCATTCAGATCGTCTTTGCTCGGCGATGTACAAGATCGACAAAACCGATGCCGCGGATGAGACCATCGAGCTGCAGGCCGAGCCGCGCGTATGAACGCGGGCGGCCGGCTGCGCAAGGCGTTGATCGAGCGGCTGGTGGAGGGGGAAGGGACGGCATCGCGCGCTGACCGGCGCGCAGCTTTCGAAAATACCGGGCTCGCGGAACCGTTGAGGACGTTGGTCCAGAAAGTGGCCATGCAAGCCGCGGCAGTCGCGGATAGCGACATCGCAGCAGCGCGTGTATCGGGTTGCAGCGAAGATCAGATTTTCGAAATCGTGGCGTGCGCGGCGGTCGGTCAATCCGCACGGCAATGCGAGACGGCGAGCGCGGCTCTCGAGCTAGTTCTTCGCAAAGACTGAGCATGCGCCTTGCAATCCTTGATAGGGGGCACACCTTCGGTACGAAGGCCTTGTTCGCGTTCATTCGTTTTGCGACGCGGCAGCCGACCCCGGAAGTGCTCAAACTCTTCAGCTACCGTCCCGATTTCTTCGGCAGGCCCATGAAGAACGTCACCCACGAGGCGATGCGTGGACCTTCGGCGTGGTCGATCGGTGATCGTGAATTGATGGCCGCGTTCGTGTCACGGGTCAACGCGTGCGAATATTGCGTCGGGGCGCACACTGCTGTCGCGACGCGAGCCTATAATGACGGCCCGAAAGTCGCGGCGGCCCTCGCCGATTCCGACACGGCGCCGATCGGCGAGCCGTTGCGATCGACCTTGCGTCTGCTTGCGAAACTGACGCGCGAGCAAGTCATTGGCGCTGACGATGTACGTGCCGCCCTTGCGGCGGGCGCTTCGCCTGCGCAGATCGAGGATGCACTGGCCGTCGCCTTCGCATTCAACACGCTCAATCGGTTGGCAGATGCCTTCGCCTTCTCTGTACCCGGCCCGAAAGCGTTCGAGGCAGGTGCGAAGTTCCTGCTCACTCGCGGCTACCGTTGAGCATGACCTGGCTGCTCGAGCAGTGTCTGGCGTCCGAGGTTCTTTCAGGAAAGCGCGCGATCAGCAAAACCCAAGCAAAGCGTCTCGCCCAGTTCTTCGGGGTTTCAGCGGCGCTGTTCATTTGAGGCGCGCCTGCGCCACGGGCGGGCTGCCGCTGCGCGGCGCCGCGAGGCCGGCGCGCGCCACGACGGTGTCGACATCGAGGGAAACGTAACGTGCGAGCGCGCCGCGAAATGCGGCCACGTCGGTTTCGGTCGTGGCGAAGCGGGTCGGACGGCGGTGGCGAGAGGTCGTGCCGTCGATCGTTTCCGGGCGATCGACGAGCAGGCGCGCGGCGGCGGCCGCTTGCTCGACCGCAGGATCGATGCGCGCCACGCCGTCGTCCAGGACGGCGGCGAACGCCCCATCGACGAGCGGGTAGTGGGTGCAGCCGTACACGAGCGCGTCGATCGCGCCGAGCAGCGGCGCACAGGCGGAGGCGACCGCAGCGCGGACCTCCGCATCCGGAGCCGCGCGTTCGATCAGTGGAACGAGTTTGGGGGCGGCGAACTCGCGGACGTGCAGCGCGGGATCGCGGGCACGCATCGCACGGCCGTAGGCCCCGGCAGCGACGGTCGCCGCGGTTGCGAGCACGCCGATGCGGCGTGCGCCGCTCTCCGCGACGGCGCTTGCGGCCGAGGCGATCAGATCGAGGATCGGCGCGCGCGTCGGCGGCCAACCGTAGGTCGCGGCGATCGCGCAGGATGTGTTGCAGCCCATCGCGATCACGTCCGCACCCTCGGCCTCGAGATACGCGAGGTTCGCCGCGAGCAGCGCGCGCAGCTCCGCCGGTGCGCGATCGCCGTAGGGGACGTGCGCGCGGTCGGCGAGATACAGGATCTCGCTCGTCGGCAGTCGCGCGCGGATCGCGCGCAAGACCGTGAGGCCGCCGAGGCCCGAATCGAAGATGCCGATCACGCCGCTATTCGCCCGGCGACGGCGTTGCCGGCCCGGCCGTCGGCTGCCCCGCGTAATCGGCGACCCCGTCGGCGATCGCGATCGCGACCTTCTGCAAGAAGGCCGGCTCGCGCAGGTCGGCGGCGTCGCCCGGGTTCGAGAGGAACGCGGTTTCGACCAAGACGGCCGGCATCGTGCAGTGGTGGATCACGTAAAAGTTAGCCTTCTGTATTCCGTCGTCTTTGGTCGGGAGCATCGCGGCCAGGCGCGCGTGGATCGCCTGCGCGAGCGGTAGGGCGTCCGGCTTGTAGTAGTACGTCGTCGTGCCGTTCAGCCAACTCGAGGTGTAACTGTTGATGTGGACGCTCACGAGCAGGCGCGCACCCGCCGCGTTCGCGATGTCGTCGCGCGCTTGAAGCTCGTCGCGGGCGGAGTCGTTGGGTTGGTAGACGTCGACGTCGCGCGTGCGGGTCATCGTCACCTTCCAGCCGCGCGCGAGCAGCACGTCGCGCAGCCGGTTCGAGATGTCGAGCGTGAGCACTTTCTCCGTCAGGCCGTTGCCGATTGCGCCTGGGTCGCTGCCGCCGTGCCCCGGGTCGAGCGCGATCATCCGGTCGTCGGTCGGCGGCGCCGGCG
>JBOHTX010000003.1:0-25355 GCA_050733855.1 Vulcanimicrobiaceae bacterium | reverse complement strand
GCGAACTGCTGGCCGGCGCGGCTTTGCGCGGCGCGGCCGTCGCAAGCGCCAGCGAGGCAACGAGGAGCGCGAACAGCGCGACGGCGCCGGCCGGAACGGAAAAGCGCACGAGCCGCATCTAGGCGTGAACCGCGCTGCGCTCGCGCACGAGCTTCGCCAACTCCGGCACGATCGCAAACAGATCGCCCGCGACCAAGAGATCGGCGAACTCGCCGATCGGCGCCGCCGCGTCCTTGTTGATCGCGACGATCGTCTGGGCCGTTCGCATCCCGACTTTGTGCTGGATCGCGCCCGAAATGCCGACCGCAAGGTAGAGTTTCGGGCTGATCGTCTTGCCGGTCTGCCCGACCTGGTGGGCGTGCGAGATCCAGCCGGCGTCGACGGCCGCGCGCGAAGCGCCGACGCTACCGCCCAGCGCATCGGCCAGCTCTTTGATGATCGTGCCGAACGGTTCAGGACCGCCGAGGCCGCGCCCGCCGGAGACGACGACCTGTGCCTCCTCGACCCCAAGCTCGCCGGCCGCTTCGACGACTTCTTCCTCGACGACGACCGCATACGTCTTCCCGGACGGCTTCACGAGCGAAACGAGTTCGCCTGCGCCTGCGTGCGGGCTCGCGGCGAAGGCGTTCGGCCGCACGCTCGCAACGCCGTACGCCGAACGGAAGGCGCAGGTCGTGATCGTCAACCCGCCGAGTTTTGGCGAGATGCAGGCGACGCGACCGTCCTCGACCGCGAATCCGACGACGTCGCTCGTGAGCCCCGCTTCCAGCCGGGCCGCGAGCCGGCTCCCAAGGTCGCGGCCGAGCAGCGTGTTCGGCACGAGGACGAGCGCCGGCCCGCTCGCACGGGCGACCGCTTCGAGGTAGTCGACCTGCGGCTCGACCAGGAAGCGGTCGCAGTCCGGATCCTCGGCGAGGTGGATTTTCGTGACCGGGTACGCGCGCAGCGTCTCGGCCGCCGCAGCGGCGCCTGCGCCGAGGACCACGGCATGGACCGCGCCGCCGAGCGCTTCGGCGAGCCGCGCGGCTTCGCAGGCAAGCTCGAGCGAGACGCGCCGGACCGCCCCGCGCGTGTGCTCGGTAAAGACGATGAGGTCGCGCATCAGAGCAGTTTTCTCTCCTGTAGGAACGCAACGATGACGCGCGCCCCTTCGGTGCCGTCGGCAACTTCGACGACGCGACCCTTGCCGCGCGGCGGCGGCGAGGCAAGCGCCGTCAGCTCGGTCTTGGCGCCATCGCTGCCGATCGGATGCTCGAGCCCAAGCTCGGCGAGCGGAAAGACGGCGATCGGCTTTTTTTTCGCGCCCATGATCCCTTTTAGCGAGGGATAGCGCGGTTCGCCGAACGATTTCGCGATGCTGGCGAGCGCCGGCAACGGCGAACGGACGCGCAGGAATCCGGAATCGGTCTCGCGCTCCGCGCGCAGCGCCGCGCCGTCGAATTCGAGCTTGCGCAGGTAGGTGAGGGCCGGGACGCCGAGCATCTCCGCGAGCGCGCCGGGCAGCTCGCCCGTGATCGCGTCGGTCGATTGCGTGCCGGTCAGGACCAGGTCGAAGCCGATCTTGCGGATCAGGTGCGCGAGCGCGTAGGCGGTTCCGAAGACGTCGCTCCCGGCGACGCCGTCGTCGGCGAGCATGGCGGCATCGTCGGCGCCCATCGCGAGCGCCTTGCGCACGATCTCGCGGCCGCTCTCGGGACCGACCGTCGCGACGGTGACGGTCGTTCCCTCGCCCGCCTGCTCGCGGAGGCGCAGCGCCGCTTCGAGGGCGTACTCATCGAAGGGGTTGAGCACGGTTTCGACCCCGCTGCGCACGAGGCGCTTGGTGGCGGGATCGATCCGTTTTTCGGCGCTCGTATCCGGGACGAGCTTGACGGTGACGACGATCTTCATGCGGCGGGAACGACCTCGGACGGCGAACTGGCCAAACCCCGCACGGTTGCTCCCGGCGCCCCGGCGGACCTGCCGCACGCCGCCGGGGGCGGACCTACTGCGACATCGTCATCGTCGAGGAGCTGCTCAAGGTGATCGTCGGCGAGGTGAAGAGCGAGCGGAGCGCGATGAACGCGAAGGGCGTCGAGACGTTGACGGTCACGAGGCAGCCTTGGCCCGGAGTCGTCGCGCAGTTCGCCGGCGGCGGCGCCTGGTACGAGCTGCTGGCCGGAGTCGCGTAGGCGACGGTCACGTTGAGCTGACTTGCCGAGACCCCGGGCGACTGTCCATCGACGTAGGCAGCGACTGCACTTTGGGTCGCCGGACAATCGGAGGCCGTGCACTGGTAGCCGCGCACCATGGCGTAGCGCGACCCGAGGCGCGCGCCGTTGTCGACGAGGCTCTGGTCGTAGATCGCTCGTCCGAAATCGACGATCGCGAACATCAACAAGAGTGCGATCGGCGCCGCGAACGCAAACTCGACGAGGGTGGCTCCGCGAACGTCGCGCAGCACGCGACGGATCACGGCGAAACTTCCTGGACGGCCGTCCGCGAGATCGTCATCGTACTCGGCAGACTGGGAAGGTGGATAAACGGCTGAAAGTTCGCGGCGACGGTCACCGAGACGTAGCGCAGCGAATGCGACGCCGGGCAGTCGGTCGGCGCGCACGTCGAGGCGGCGCCGTCGGCGCATTCACAGTACGTCGAAGGCGTCGGCGAAAAAGCGACCGACAGACCGGGCATGTCGGCTTGCGCGGCGCTTTCCATCCCTGCCAGGTCGGCGGCGTTGATCGGGCTGAGCGAGCCGTATTGCACGCCTGCGTGGGCGCCGTTGGCGAGCACGATCCCCTCGTAGGCATAGCGGCCGAAATCGATGCAGCCCGCGAGGATCAGGAGCAGGAAGGGCGCTGCGACCGCGACTTCGAGGATCGACTGACCACGCTCGCAATGGAGCAACCGGGCGATCATTCGGCGAGCACCACGTGTCCGCGGGTCGGCATCGAGAGATTCGGCCCGGCGACCGTGATTCCCCCACCGTTGATCGTGATGTCGTTGACGACGAGCGCGGAGACGTCGGGCGCGACGCCGTTGAGCGTCAGCGACGCCGACGGCATGTACGAGACACCCGCGAAATCGACGGTGTGATCGTTCCCGTCCCAGGTCACGGTCGACGAGTTGCTCTGGGGTTGGTAGAACACGAGACCGTTGAAGGCACCGGATGTCGGTGCGCTGACGCTAATCGAGCTGCTCCCGGTACCCTTGATGTAAAACGACCCTTCTTCGTTGTAGAAGGTCACGCCGATCCCGGAGATCGAGACCGAGCCGTGGGCATCGAAGCTGTTCCCACCCGGAACGTCGAGCACGTAGACGCCGGGGCTGAAGACCGCGGTGCCCGAGGGCGAAAGCGTCGACGTGTAGACGCCGGGGTAATAGGTCGTGGTGCCCGATGAAGTCACCGGCGACGCTGCGGGCGACGTCGGGATCAGCGAAGAGCCGGCCGAAATCGCGTTCGTGAACGCCTCGCACGCCGGGACCGAGGGACAGGGATCCGGGACGACGACGGACTGAGCCGGCTGCGCTTCCGTGAAGTTCGCGTTCGCGTACGAACTCGCGGCCGGATCCACGACCCCGATTGCCTGGGCGGCGACGGTCCCGGTTCCGTTCACGGTCAGGATCGAGTCCGTCAGGACGCCGCACGTGGGCGCCTCAATACCACCATGGCCGCCGCCGTTGAGGGTGATGCCGGCCGCTGCATGGTTGGCGAGATTCTGATTCATCGCGTAGAGGCAGTAGGCGTTGTTGTTCGTGTCGATCGCGACCGCGCGCGCAGTGATCGTCGGCGGCGCGATTCCGAACACCGACGAGAAGAACGTCTGCGACTGCTTCGTCACCAGCGCCTCGACCGCGGTTGGATTGCCGACGTAGCTGCCCGAGAGCGGCGGATTGTTGATCGTCACCGTGACCCCGCCGCTCCCGTTGGTAAAACCGTCGGTCGCGGCGGCCGCCTGTCCCTGCGCCTGAACGTTCGCGGGCTGGCTCGAGTAGTCGAGTTCAATACCGCCCGCCAGCGCGGCGCTGTCGGCAGCCGACTGCTGCATGCGTTGCTGGTAGCGCCAATACCCCACGTCGAGCGCGAGGGCGGCAAGGCCAAGAAGCGCGAAAATTCCTACCGCGAGGAGGGGCAGAATCTGCCCCCGTTGGCGATGGAGTCGGTTCACTGGCGACCGCACGGATGTTCCTCCTGATCTCTGTGCATCTCTACAGTACATCGGCAGACGGTGAGCAGTTAGGGACAGGCCGCCTCGTAAAGGCTCAGCCTGGGGGTGCGTGGCTAGAGGTTCGTCCTTCCCTTCCCAGGATCGTGCCGGAACGGTCGAAGTGTGAGCGCTGTCACCCGTCGTCCCCCAAACGAGCCTCCCGGGCGCCTAGCCACGGAGGAGGTGCTGGCGCGCCGGGCGCCTTCGGGCGTACAATCGCCGTAAGGTCCGAGGAGGGCACGCGATGGCCGGAGCTGCGGGTGAACGCGAAGCGATCTCGCTGGTTTACGATTCCCGCCGAAACGCTTGGGTCGTCACCTGTTCTCCGCGCACTTTTCTCCACGCAGCGGTCGACGAGCGCCGTCCGGAAGAGCCCCGCGAAACGGGCGGCGGCTGGACGGTCGCGGACACCTTTGTGGTCGGCTTCGTGGTCGCGTTCTACGCCGCCGTCGGCTTCTTCTACGCCTCGATCGCGCACCTGTAAGGGGCAACGCGCGAACGCCCTGACGTCTTGCGCTCGAAACAAGCGGCTGCGTCGATTGCGAATGACCGGATCGAGACGTGAAGGAGGGGCAGAGGGGGCTTTATTTGCCGGCTTCAGAAGGTAGCCGCGTGTCGCGGGATGATGGTGGAATCGGTAGACACAGCAGACTTGACCACGAGCCGCAGGAGGGGAAACCGCTTGCGGGATGCGCTCAAATTCGGTGAACGCTCTGCTCCAAAACGGAGTGTGCCAACGCCGAGCCAAGACCTTGCCTTCAAGCAGGGTAAGGTGTAGAGACTGGACGGGCGCGGCCTACGTGACCGAGTTCATAGGGTCAAGGCACAGTCCGGACCACAAACGCGAAGTAGCGGTGGCGAAAGCCATAGTGGTGCGAAAATCTGCGGCCCGCAAGGGCGTCCGAGTTCGAGTCTCGGTCATCCCATGGCATTACCGTCGCCTCGCTGCGCGCGCCGCAGCTCCATCGCTGCGCCGAGCAGTAGGTCGTCGTCTTCGAGCAACGCCTCCGCGGCCTCAAGCAGGCGCAGGGCTTCGTCGAGCACCAAGCCGCCGCCGACCACGACGTCCGCGCGCTGCGCGATCATTCCGGGCAACGCGCGGCGCGCGTCGAGGTCGAGCGCCAGGAGTCGTTCGAGCGTCTCCGCCAACAGCGCTCGCGAGAGCGGACGGCCGGCGACCCGGTCGGCCTCGCTTTCGAAGGCGATCGCACCGAGCGTCAGCGGCGTTCCCGCGACCGCGCGGACTTCGGCGAGTGGTCCAAGTGCGGAAAGCTCCGCGAGTTCGCGCCGAATCATGTGACGTGCAGCCTCCGCAGCGACGCGCGCCGGTTCGCCAGGCGCGCCGCCGCAGAGCGGAGGAAAGCGTTCGGAGACGCGCACCGAGCCGACTTCGAAGCTGCGCACATGCTCGGCCGCGCGGGCGACCCCTACGGCGCACTCCGTGCTCCCGCCACCGATATCGAGGACCGCGATCCGCCGCCCGTCCGCCGGCGCGTCGTGGGTCGCGCCGATGAAACTCAAGCGCGCCTCGTCGTCGCCGGAGAGTATCCGCACCGCGACCCCGAGTTCGGTCGCGAGACGCACGGCGAACTCGTCCGCATCGCGAGCACGACGCATCGCGCTGGTCGCAATGCAGGTGAGTTCCGCTCCCTCCGCGCGCGCGTGCGCGGCGAACCGCCGCGCGACCGCGAGCGTGCGCGCAACCGCATCGGCGGCGAGCCGGCCGGATGCGCCGAGCCCTGCGCCGAGACGCGTGCCTTCCGCGAGATGCTCTCGCACGACCAACGTGCCGTTCACGCGTTCGTCGACGATCAGCAAACGAACCGTGTTCGTGCCCAGCGAAAGGATCGCGCTACGGGCTGAGCGCGAAACCGTTCTCGACATCGTCCTCGAACGTCCCGGGATCGTTCGCAAGCAACCAATAGCCGCCGGTGGGGCTCCAGCGCATTGAGATGTCGGCTTTCTTGTTCATCGTCGTTTCACCGGGACCGCAATCGCTTGGGCGGCGATCAAGTGGTAGGCACCTCGCGGGACGACGACGACCCGCTCGATGTCGCGCCGAATCGTCGCCCAGCGGTCGTCGATCACCTGAATCGCCCGCGGCTCGCGGCTACTGACGCGAAACGCTTGCGTACCATCAGCGGCCTCGTTCGACCTTGCCGGCCTCGATTTCCGCCTCTTCCGCGGCTGCGGCGGCCAGAAGCGCGGCCCGGTTGACCGGCGACTCCGGCTCGACGCCGACCAGGATGAGCGGCACGTGAGGAATGCCGCGACCCTGGCGGATCAGATCCCAAAGGGCGCCCTCGTAGTAGGGTACACCGCTGCTCATTTGCGCTTGCAAGGCCTTCGTCGGTAGGACCTCGATGCCGACGTCCATGTGATCGCTCGTGAAGAACGCCATGTGCTTCACGAAGAGGTCATGCGCCACGAACGCGTACTTGCCGAATTGAATTTCACACATCACGCGTTCTTTGACGAAATCGGTCTGATTGTACGAGAAATAGGGTACCTTGCCGGCTGCTTCGATGCGTTTCTTCTGCTCCGCTCTATCCGTCGGCATGATCTCCCTCGTGAGCTTCGCGTCGTCCGTCACGTAGTACGTAACCCGCCGCTCTTCCCAATACCGTGCTTCGAAGCCGACCTTGATCGCCGCGTTCATCGAGCCCGGCGAGTAGAGCATCTTTCCGACCATCCGTCTCTCTTTGGAGACTTTTGTCTTGTGCATCTCCGCGTCGACGCCTTCCAGCACCGATTTGATTTCATCCCATAAGTGCGGCTTGTGAACGAGCAAGTACTCAAGTCCATTGAGATGCGAATAGTAGAACGCGATCTTCACCCTCTGGCGTGCCCGCCGTAGGGGAGTGACGGGTCGTAGACGGGTTTTGCCATCGGGCGCGTCCGAAGCGTTCCTGCGCGAAGGGCGCGGAGGCGCTGCCGAGCCTTCTCGACGTACGCTTTCTCGATATCGCACCCCAGCCCACGACGACCATGCATGACGGCAGCGACGAGCGAGCTCCCGACGCCCAGGTACGGGTCGAGCACCGTATCCCCGACGTTGGTGAGAGCGAGGACCAGCCGCTCGATCAGCTCGACCGGAAATTGACACGGGTGATCGGTCTTCTCGACGTGATTGAATTTGACGTTCGGCACGACCCAGACGTCGCCGGGGTTCTTTCCGAGCGGGTTGCCCGAGAGCTGGCCACGTTTTGGTCCCTTAAAATACCTCTTGGCAGGATACTTCGACGGAACGCGAATCAGATCGAGGTTAAAGACGTACTCATCGGATTTGGTGAACCAGAGAATCGTTTCGTAGCGTCCGGAGAGGCGGCGCGATCCATGGAGTCCGTGCTCGAAGTGCCAAATAATCCGATTACGCAGGCGCAAGCCGTGCTCTTTGAACACCGGATATAACTCGAGGTCGAGGGGGAAAATCTCGCCGCGATCGACATGGTTGCCGACCTGCCAGCATAACGATCCACGTGGACCGAGGACGCGCACGCACTCGCCGATGACTCCGGCCTGAGCTAGCACGTAGTCTTCGAGAGTCGAACGCTCCTTTTCGTAGGCTTTCCGAATGTTGTACGGAGGCGAGGTAACGATGAGCTGCACGCTTTCGGGGGCTAGGGCGCGGAGAAACGAGCGGTTATCTTCGTGTGCGATTGTGACTTCGAATTCCGACGGCGACGCGCTTCTCGGTTGCTCGATTCGGGCGGGCCCACGCGACTCGTCGTCAAGCTCGAAAAGCGCCGATTGCCCTCCGACGCGCTCGGTTCGCTCCCGTGACCGCATTGCCGGTTGCCTTCCTTCGCTTACAATTGGCGCCCTTTCGGAGGCCAGGAGGTCATCAAGCGGATCACCAGGCCGCCGCAAGCACTCCTTACGGCCGGTTCGCGACAAAACGAAGCGGCGGCAATGGATTCCTCGATACTGCGCGATCGATATGCCACCCTCATGGCACACGCGCCGCTGATGCCCTCAGTAGCGTTTGCCGGCGGAGGCTTCGCGGGTCTTTTGAATGCGGGCGAGGGCGCGGTCGTAGTCGAGGTTGGCGACGCCCGCGTAGAGGGTATCGACGATCGAGAGCTGCGCGATCCGGCTCGAGGTCGCATCGGAGCCGAAGACCGTTTCCTTGGCCGCGGTGAACAGGCGGATCGCCGAGACTTTGGTGATCGGAGAACTCGCGCGGTGGGTGATGCAGACGGTGGTCGCGCCGGCGGCTTGGGCGTTCTCCATCGCGTCGATGACGACGCGCGAGGCGCCGGTGTGACTGATCCCGAGCGCCACGTCGCCCGGCTCGAGCAACGACGACGACATCGCCATCAGATCGGCGTCGTTGAGCCACACGCAGGAGATGCCGAGCTTCATGAACTTGTGGTAGGCATCGAAGGCCAGCGGGCCGCTGCCGCCGATCGCGTAGATTTCGAGCCGCCGCGCGCGCGCGATCGCTTCGACTGCCCGCGCCAGTTCCTCGTCGGAGAGGACCTCGATCGTATCCTTGAGGGCCTGGGCGTTGGCCTGAAAGATTTTGGCCTTGAGCGCGGGGAGCGGGTCGCTTGCCTGTATCTGTTCGTAGACCGTTTCGGTCGGCCCGACCAGATCGCGCGCGAGCATGATCTTGAACTCTTGATACCCTTTGTAGCCGATCTTCTGGCAGAGGCGCACGACCGTCGATTCGCTGGTCTGCGTCCGTTCCGCCAGCTCCGTGACCGTCAGGTAGATCAGTTCCTCGGGATGTTTGAGGATGAAGTCGGCAACGCGCTGCTCGGCAGTCCGCAACGACCCGTACGTGCCGTGAATCCGCACGAAGCAACCGGGAACGTTCAGCGGTTCGATCGTGCCGTCGGTCGTACTCACCCCCGGCGCCTTCTACGGACGCGCCGGGCGCGCCTCGAAGATTTTTGCACGGCGCTTCTTTCGAATGAAGTGCCGTTCGGCCGGAGGAGGGCGGTCGGGCGGGGCCCATTCCTCGGTGGCCTTCAAGTAGGCGCTCAAGCGGGCTTCGAAGGCCGGGTCCGCATCGGTCGGCAGCGGCCCGCCGTCCGCGAGCGTGACGATCGGACGTCCGCTCCCGCGCACGAGCGCGAGCTCGAGCGGGGTGCGGCGCGCCAGACTCGCTTCGTAGGCCGCGCGGTGCGACGCCAGTTCGTCGCCGGGCACCGCCGCGAGCGAACCGTCGGTGAGGCGCACGATCGCGCCGAGCCGGTGCAGGTTGATCACGGTTCCCCGCACCGCGCTCAGCGATTCCAAGGCGCGGGCGTCGCGAAATTGCGCAGGTAGATCAGCTGCTCGTGCGGGCCGACCATCTCGAGCTCGCGGTGAATCGCCGGAATCGCTCCGGCGGGCGTTCGCAGGCGCGCAATCTCGCGCGCTTCGGCGCCGGACTTCGCGCGCAGCGCGGCGATCTGCGCGTGCGTTGCCGCGAGCTCGTTCGCGAGTGCCGCGCGCTTGGCGACGATCCCCGCCAGCTGCACCGCCACGACGCAGACGACCGCAGCGACCAGCAGCCCGAGCGCAAACGAGCCGAGCCGGCGGAAGCGCTTCACCGCTGCGCCGCCAGCAAGCGTTCGTTCTCCGCGCAGGCGTGCGCGCCGATGCGGCGGTAGCGTTCGTAGCGGCGTTCGCGCAGCGTTTCGGGATCGATCCGCACCAGTTCGGCGAGCGCTCCACCGATCGCCGAAAGGACCGCTGCCATGAAGCCGCTCGCGTCGCGATGCGCTCCGCCGAGCGGCTCCGGAACGACCTCGTCGACGATCTCGAAGCCCACCAGATCGCCGCTCGTCAAGCGCAGGTGCTCGGCGGCCTCGGGCGCGCGGCTCGCATCGCCCCACAGGATCGCGGCGCAGCCTTCGGGCGAGGCGACCGAGTAGACCGCATGCTGCGCCATCAGCGTGTAGTCCGAGAGCGCGAGCGCCAGCGCCCCGCCCGAACCGCCTTCACCGACGATCGCCGCCACGATCGGGACGCGCACGCCGGCGAGCGTCGCGAGGCACGACGCGATCGCCTCGCTCTGCCCGCGTTCCTCGGAACCGATCCCGGGATCGGCGCCCGCCGTGTCGACGAACGAAACGATCGGCAACCCGAAGCGATCCGCGAGCGCCATCAGGCGCGCGGCCTTGCGATAGCCTTCCGGCGAGACCATCCCGAAGTTGCGCTTGACGTTCTCCTTGGTGTCGCGGCCCTTCAACTGCGCGAGCGCGACGATCCGGCGCCCCTGCACTTTCGCAAAGCCGCCGACCAGCGCCGGATCGTCGCGAAAGCGCCGGTCGCCGTGGAGTTCGTCGAACGCATCGAGCGCGGCCAAGTAATCGCCGCCGAGCGGGCGCTTGGGATGGCGCGCCATGTGGACGCGCTCCCACGGCGAGAGCTCACCGAAGACATCGAGCAAGAGCGTCCGGTACTTGGCTTCGAGTTCGGCGATCTCGGCGCGAGCGCCAGGCGCGTCGCGGGCGCGCAACTCGGCGATGCGGGCTTCGAGCTGGGCGAGCGGTCCGCGCTCGCGCTCGACGATCAGATTCATCCGGCCAACTCCGGAATCGCCGCCGGCCGCCGCGTGCCGAGCGCGTAATCGAGCAAGCGCGCGAGTGCCGGGCGCAGTTCGGCGCGCTCGACGACCATATCGACGTGACCCTTCTCGAGCAAAAACTCGGCGGTCTGAAAGTCCTCGGGCAGTCGCTGGCGCAGGGTCTGTTCGATCACGCGCCGTCCGGCAAAGCCGATCGCGGCGCCGGCCTCGGCGACGATCACGTCGGCCTGGAAGGCAAACGAAGCCGAGACGCCGCCGGTCGTCGGATCGGTCAGCACGGAGACGTAGAAGTTTCCGTCGTCCCGGAAGCGCTCGACGGCCAGCGTCGTCTTGGCCATCTGCGCCAGCGCCAGCATCCCTTCTTCCATGCGCGCACCGCCGCTGGCGGTCGCGACGATCGCCGGCAGACGGCGCTCGCGTGCCGTCTCGAAGAGCCGAGCGATCCGCTCGCCGACGACCGTCCCCATCGTTCCGCCGCGAAAGCGAAAGTCCATCACGCCGAGCGCGACCGGAATGCCGGCGATCGTTCCGAGGCCCGTCACCACGGCTTCGGAGAGCCCCGAGCGCTCGCGATCGCTCGCTAGCTTTTGCGGATAGGTTCGCTTGTCGCTCCACTCGAGCGGATCGTCCGGGGCGATCTCTCCGCCGAGTTCGAGGAAGTCTCCGTCGACGAGGCTCGCGATCCGATCGGGCGCCGGCATCCGGAAGTGGTGCTTGCAGCGCGGGCATACGGAGAGATTGGCTTCGAGGTCTTTGCGGTAGAGCAGTTCGCCGCATTGCGGGCACTTGCTCCAGAGCGTTTCGTCTTTGGGAGGCTCGCGCTCGCGCAGGCGGCGCAGCCACTCGGCGGCCATCAGGCGGTCTTCTCGACACGCGGGGCGATCGCGACCGCGCCGCGGGCGCGCGCTCCGAAAAAGCGCATCGCGTAGATGCGGCGCAGTTGACGCAGGTAGTTGGCGATCTCCGCCCCGCTCATCTTCGATTGGCCGACCTCGCGATCGTGGAAGACGTAGGGGATTTCGAGCGCGCGCCCATAGTGCGCCTTGGCCGCGACTTCGAGGCCGATCTTGAAGCCGATCGGATCGAGCGCGACCCCTTCGAGCGCGGCGCGCTTGACCAAGAAGAAGCCGCTGGTGGCGTCGCGGATCGGCACGATCGGCCACGCCAACGCGCAAGCGACGAGCGAGGTGACCTTGCGCGTCAGCGGCCAATCCTCGATCGCGCCGCCGGCGACGTAACGGCTGCCGACGGCGAGGCCGTAGCCGTCCCCGAGCGCGGCCACCATCTTTGGAACGATCGCGACGTCGTGGCTAAAATCGGCGTCGATCGCGCCGAGCGCTTCGGAATCCGGGCGCGCCGCCTTCCAGCCGTCGATCACGCCGCTCGAAAGCCCGAGCTTTCCGGGCCGGTGCACGCAGCGGACGGGGTAGCGCCCGGCGAGCCGTTCGACGATCGCTCCGGTGCCGTCGGGGGAGTGATCGTCGACGACGACAACTTCGCCGTCGAGCCCGGCTTGCACGAAGGTCGACGAGAGCGCATGGATCAGACGCTCGATTCCGCCGGCCTCGTTATAGGTCGGCACGACAAGCGAAAACTTCACCGCCGCCCGGAGGCTTTGCGGGTTGGCATAGCCGTAACATATACGTCGCGATGCGCGCTCACTCATGCCTTATCTACAGGTCGCCGGAGGCGTAGCGCAGCGCTGCGCAGAGGACCAGCCCGGCCGTCTCCGTGCGCAGAATCCGCGTACCGAGCGAGATCGCGACCGCTCCGGCCGCGCACGCCCGCTCGACTTCACGCGCCTCGAAGCCGCCCTCGGGGCCGATCGCGATCAGCACCTGCCGCACACCCTCGAGCAGGACCGGCAACCGCTCGCGTAGCGGGGCCGTCTCCGCCAGCTCCCACGGGAGCAAGACACGCTCGCTTGCGGCGATGCGCGCGACCAGCGCCTCGAACGACGCGGGCTCGGCGACCGCCGGGATCCGCGCGAGCCCGCACTGCCGCGCCGCCGAACGCGCGATCCGTCGCCAGCGTTCGAGTTTCGCGGCCGAGACGCGTGCAAGGCTGCGCTCGCACGCAAACGGCACGATCTCGGTAACGCCGAGTTCGGTCGTCTTCGCAACGACCAGATCGAGTTTGTCGCCCTTGGGCAGCGCCTGCGCGAGCACGAGCTCGAGCCGCGGCAGCGCTGCCGGGGCGCGCTCGCCGAGCAGCTCGGCGAAGGTGCGCGAACCGTCGAACGCGACCCGCGCATCGAAGGCGCGGCCCGCAGAGTCGACGATCTCGAGCGCTTCACCGCCCCGCGCCCGCAGCACGACCCGCAGCGCGTGCGCATCGCCCGCGGCAAGCTCGATCCGCTCGCCGCTCCGGTGGATCCCCTCGGCGAAGAAACGCGTACGCCGCATGCCGTGCTCCGGCTACGGAGCGAATGCGTCCTTGAAGCGGTCGAAGAACGAGCGCTCGTCGATCCGGTCGCCGTGCTCCTGCGCGAACGCTTCGAGCAACTCGCGTTCGCGGCGCGAGAGCTTCGTCGGAACCGCCACGTGAACGCGCGCCAGCAGATCGCCGCGGCCGCCGCCGCGCACGCTCGGCATCCCGTGGCCGCGCACCCGCAAGAGCGTGCCGCTCTGCGTGCCCGCCGGCACTTGCAGCGAGATCGTGCCGTCGAGCGCAGCGAGCGCGACGGTGGCACCGAGCGCAGCCTGCGCGAAGGTGATCGGCACGTCGGCGAACAGCTCGTTGCCTTCGCGCCGGAAGCGTTCGTGGACGGCAACCGCGACGTACACGTAGAGGTCGCCCGCGGGCCCGCCGCGATTCCCGGCTTCGCCTCTGCCGGCGATCCGGATGCGGCTCCCGCCCTCGACGCCGGCCGGAATCTTGACGGCAAGCGTCTGCTTGCGCTCGACCCGGCCCGCTCCGCGGCAGCTCTCGCACGGGGTGACGATCACGCTGCCCGCGCCGTTGCAACGCGGGCAGGTCGCCTGCGTGACGAAGCTTCCGAGCGGCGTCTGGCGCGCGGTCCGCACGACGCCCGCGCCCCCGCACTGCAAACAGGCCGTCGGCGAGCTTCCGGGCGCCGCCCCGCCGCCGCCGCAGCGCTCGCAAGCCGCCAGATGGCTGAAGGCAATCGAGCGCTCGACGCCTGCGAAGGCTTCTTCGAGCGTGATCTGAAGATCGTAGCGCAGATCGGCACCGCGTTGCGGCCCGCTTTGCGCTGGGCCGCTGCGCGCGCCGCCGAAAAACATATCGAAGATATCGCCGAAACCCTCGCTCGCACCGAATCCCCCGAACCCTGCGCCGTTTCCGGCGCCCGCGCCGACCGTGCCGAAGCGGTCGTACTGCTCGCGCTTGTGCGGATCCGAGAGCACCTCGTAGGCCGCGTTGATCTCCTTGAAGCGCGTTTCCGCCGCAGCCTTGTCCTGCGCGACGTCGGGATGATACTTGCGCGCCAACTCGCGATAGGCGCGCTTGAGTTCGGCCTCGCTGGCGCTGCGCTCGACGCCGAGCACGCGGTACAGATCGGTCGGCACGAAGGTTAACCTTGCCTCGCGGCCAGGTGCGCGTCGAGCGAGGCGGCGGTCCCGGCCGCAAGCGCAAACAGCCGCGCATACGGCATCCGCCGCGGTCCCAAAATCGCAAGGACGCCGACGCCGCGCTCGGCCAAGCGATACGGCACCGTCACGATGCTACACTCGCCGATCTCTTCGGAGCCGAGTTCGCGACCGATTTTCGCGCTCGGTCCAGAATCGGCGATGGCATCGGCGACCAAGTCGTAGAGCGCCTGCTGCTCTTCGATGATCCGCAAGATTCCGCGCAGCTTGCGCAGATCTTGAAACTCCGGTTGGTCGAGCAAGTGCTGCGTCCCGCTCGCGACGACCGCGGGCGGAAGATCGGCCCCGGCTGCGGCCGCAAACGCGCTGGCGACGACTTCGGCCAGGGCGTCCGGGAGGGCCAGTTCGCGCACGATCGGCAAGGTTTCGACCGCCGCCAGCTCGCGCAGCGGTTTGCCGTCGAAGCGCGCGTTGAGCAGGTTCGAGAGGCGGGCAAGTTCCTCGGGTCCGACGCTCGCTTCGTGATCGAAGGATTGCTGCGCGACGACCCCCAGCGGCGCAACCACGATCGCGAGCCCCGAGTGCTCGGAGAGCCACACCAGCTGGACGTGCCGGAAGACTTGCGCATCGCGCGGCGGTTCGACCACGAATGCCAGATTGTGCGAGAGCTGCCCGAGCACGCGCGTCGCCGCCTCGACCGCTTCTTCCAACTCGCGGCTGGCAGCGCGCAATTCGTCCCCGATTCGGCGCGACTCTTCGGGCGCGAGCGCCTCGGGGCGCATCAAGTGATCGACGTAGGTCCGGTAGCCGCTATCCGAGGGAATGCGGCCTGCCGAGGTGTGCGGCTGCACCAGGTACCCGGCGGCCTCAAGCTCCGCCATCTCGTTGCGAATCGTGGCCGAACTGACCCCCAGGCGATATTTTTGGGTGAGGGTATTGGAGCCCACGGGTTCGGCCGAAGCCACGTATTCGTAGACGATCGTCGCCAGAATGAACGCTTTGCGCGCGTCGAGCGGCGGCGAACTCGCCGTCTCGGGCGTCCCCTTCTTAGCAGTCACGGGTCGAGAGTGCTAGCACCTGCTCACCCTAGCAAAAAGCGGGGCTTCGCGTCAAATCGCATCGGCCGGAGCCTTCGCCGGGAGGGCGGTCGGGGCCGCTGCGGGCGCGGGCGGCGGCAGCACGCGTGCGAGCGCTGCGACCAGGCCGGCGCGGTCGAGTTCGCCGATTTCGCGGTCGACGATCCGCCCCGAGCCGTCGATTAGGACGGTCACCGGAATCGCGGAGACTCCGTAGGTGCGGGCGAGCGCGCCGGCCGGGTCGTCGATCGCCGGCAGCGCCAGCGCATTCGCAGCCAAGTATGCGTGCAAACTCCCCGGCGGTCCGATCGCGATGCTGAGCACGTGCAAGCGTGGGCCTTCGTCGTTTGCCAGCGCGGCGAAAAGCGGAAGTTCGGCGCGGCACGGCTCGCACCAGGTCGCCCAAAAATTCAAGACGACCGGTTCGCCGCGCCAGGCCGAGAGCCGCTGCGCGATGCCGCCCACGACAAAGCCGAAGTCCGGTGCGTTGCTGCCGAGCGCCGCCGGTGCACGATGCGCAAACGCAGACGAACGACAGAGAAGGAAGGCGCTCGCCAGGGCAAGGAGAACGGCGACACCACTCGCTCTGGCTGATGTTTTCACTAGACGAGAATTCGCGCGGAACTCGTATCGATCGACGAGTTCGTCGGCGCTCGCTGTAGAAAGGAACCCGACCTGATGTCAAGTACGCCCGCGTCGTCAATCGCAGACCCTGCGCCGCTCGGCCTCGCCGGATTCGCGCTGACGACCTTCGTGCTCTCATTGGCCAACGCCGGGCTGTTGCCCGCGGGCGCCGACCACGTCGTCGTCCCGCTGGCCGCCGCATACGGCGGGCTCGCACAATTCTGCGCCGGCATGTGGGAGTTCAAGCGCGGCAATACCTTCGGTGCGGTCGCGTTCACATCGTACGGAGCATTCTGGTTCTCGTTCGTCATCCTGATCACGGCGTCGATCCACCAAATTCCGGCTGCTTCCATCCCCGCGTCGCTCGGCATCTACCTCATCGCGTGGGGCATCTTTACCGCGATCATGACGTACGCTGCCACGAAGATCGGGAGCATGCCGGTGCTGTCCGTCTTCGTCCTGCTGACGATCACCTACTTCGTGCTCGGGATCGGCGCCTGGGGCGGATTACCGGGCATCTCCGTTATCGGCGGGTACGTCGGAATCCTGACCGCGATCGCCGCTTGGTATGCCTCTGCCACGATGGTCTACGGATCGTTGCCAAAATAGAGCACCTGCCCTTCCACTTCATTCGAGGAGCCGTGTGATGGATACCGTCAAGTCCGAAGCAATCGAAGCCCTGTTCAGCGAGACCCGCACGATCCCGCCGTCCCCGGCGTTCACCGCGCAAGCGAACGCGAAACCCGGGATCTACGAAGCGGCCGAGCGCGACTGGCAGGGCTTCTGGAAAAGCTGGGCCGACAAGCTCGAATGGATCGAGCCCTATCACACCGTCCTCGAATGGAAGGAACCGTTCGCCAAATGGTTCCTCGGCGGCAAACTCAACGCGTCGGTCAACTGTCTCGACCGCCACGTGCGCGCCGGCAAGGGCAACCGGGTCGCGTACTACTTCGAAGGCGAGCCCGGCGATCGTTGGACGATCACCTACGGGCAGCTGCTCGAGCAGGTTTGCCGTTTCGCAAACGGGCTGCGCAAGCTCGGCATCAAGAAGGGCGACCGGGTCGCGATCTACATGCCGATGATCCCCGAGTTGCCGGTCGCGATGCTGGCCTGCTCGCGCATCGGCGCCGTACATTCGGTGATCTTCGGCGGATTCTCGCCCGATGCGATCGTCGATCGGGTCAACGACGGTACCTGCGTGGCGCTGATCACAGCCGACGAGGGCTGGCGACGCGGCAAAAAACTTCCCCTCAAAGTCAACTGCGACGAAGCCGTCGCCAAGGGTCTGCCGAGCCTCAAGCACGTGATCGTCGCCAAGCGGACCGGAGCGGCCGTTCCGATGACGCCCGGTCGCGATATCGCCTGGGATGAGGTCGTGCGCGACCTGCCGGCGACCTGCGAGCCCGAAGCGATGGACTCCGAGGATCTGCTGTACCTGCTCTACACGAGCGGCACGACGGCCAAGCCCAAGGGCATCAAGCACACGACCGCCGGCTACCTCACCGGCTGCACGGCGACGCACAGCCTGGTCTTCGATCTCAAAGAGAGCGACGTCTTTTGGTGCAACGCCGATGTCGGCTGGGTAACCGGACACTCGTACATCGTCTACGGACCGCTCGCCAACTGCGCGACCAGCGTGTTCTACGAGGGGACGCCGGACTTCCCGGCGCGCGACCGGCTGTGGGAGATCATCGAGCGTTACAAGGTCTCGATCTACTACACCGCCCCGACCCTGATCCGCACCCTGATGAAGTGGGGAACCGAGTTCCCCGATAAGCACGACCTCTCGTCGCTGCGGGTGCTCGGCAGCGTCGGCGAACCGATCAATCCGGAAGCCTGGATGTGGTACTACGAGCACATCGGCCACAAACGCTGCCCAGTCGTCGACACCTGGTGGCAGACGGAGACGGGCGCGATCATGATCACGCCGCTCCCCGGCGTCACCACCCTCAAGCCCGGCAGCGCAACCAAACCGTTCCCGGGCGTGCTGGCCGACATCGTCAACGACAAGGGCGAGAGCGTCCCGCTTGGTGGCGGCGGCTACTGCGTGCTCAAACGGCCGTGGCCTTCCATGCTGCGCGGCATCTGGGGCGACGACCAGCGCTACATCGATAGCTACTGGGCCAAGTTTCCGCATATGTACTTGGCGGGCGACGGCAGCAAGCGCGATCTCGACGGCGACTTCTGGTTCATGGGCCGGATCGACGACGTGATGAACGTGAGCGGCCACCGCATCTCGACGACGGAAGTCGAGAGCGCACTGGTCGATCACCCGCGGGTCGCCGAAGCGGCGGTCGTCGGCAAGAGCGACGACTTGACGGGTCAGGCGATCTGCTGCTTCGTCTCGCTGCGCGGGACCGACATGGGATCGAAAGAACTCGCCGACGAGCTGCGCAAGCACGTCGCCGAAAAACTCGGCTCGTTCACCCGCCCGAAGTACATCACGTTCACGCCGGAACTGCCCAAGACGCGCAGCGGCAAGATCATGCGCCGCCTCTTACGCGACATCGCCGAGGGCCGCATGCTCGGCGACACGACGACCCTGGCCGATTCGGGCGTCGTGCACGAACTGCAGGAACGCGCGCAAGTGGAGGCCGCTAGCGCGGAATGAGTCTCGGGGACGTTTCGCGCCGGCGCATCCGCTGCGTCCGCGCGAACGCCCCGCAGGGGCAGGTACGCCACTCGACCACGATCGCGAAGCGCCCGCGCGGCCGAATCGTTTCGGCCTCGGGCGGCGCATCGAGGCCCACGCCGCAGGCCAGGCAGCGCGGCCGTTCGTCGGCCGGCCGCTCCCAGTGCATCGTCCGTAACGCTTCCAACGGCTCTCCCTTAAGAACGGGGCGGCGTGCCCCCCGTTGCCCCCCGGGCCGCCACTCGGCGGCCCCTTTGTTCCCCAATGCTGCCAAGGATGGGACTTCACGAATCAACGGGGCGGCGTGGCACCTTAGGGGTATCGGTAGAACGCGCGAACGCCTCGCGTGGTTTGTGTCACGTTTGGGTTCGGTCCGGGCCGCCCGCGGCAAAAAAGGCACGCAGCTCGTCGAGATCGCGGGCGCGCCGTAGCGGCGGCAGGCCGGCCAAGATCGCCGGGCCGTAGCCTTTGCTTGCGGCCCGTCCATCGAGCAGCACGAGCGCCCCGCGGTCCGCTTCGGAGCGGATCAGCCGGCCGAAACCTTGCTTCAGCCGCATGCCGGCGGCCGGGATCATGTAGGCGGCGAAACCGTCCTCGCCGGCAGCCGCGAGGGTGCGCATCCGGGCCGCGACCAGCGGATCGCTCGGGGCCGGAAACGGCAGCCGGTCGACGATCACGCAGGACAGCGCCTCTCCGACCACGTCGATCCCCTCCCAAAACGTGCCGGTCGCGAACAGCACGGCGCCCGGCGCCGTTCGAAACCAGTCGAGCAGTGCGGCGCGCGGCAGCGCACCTTGCACGCGGGCCGGAAAAGGGATGCGCTCGGCGAGCAGCCCGTGCAACTCCGCCAGACGCCGGTACGAGGTGCACAACACGAAGGCACGTCCGCGCGAGATCTCGAGGATCTCCTCGACGAGGGGCGCCGCCTTCTGCGCGAAGTCGGCCGCGGTCGGATCGAAGTCGGACGGCGCGACGTAGAGCCGCGCTTGACGGCGCAGATCGAAAGGCGAGGGCGCAAGGTATTCTTGGGCGCGCTCGTCGATCCCGAGCGAACGGCTCGTGAACGCAAACGACGAGCCGTTCGCGAGCGTGGCACTCGCGAGCACGATGCTCGAACGCCGTTCGAAAAGGTGCTCGCGTAGGATATCCGCGACCTCGACCGGCGTGGCGTGCACGCGCAGGCGGCGCTCGTCGGCGCGCTCGGCCCAGGCGATCCGTTGTGCACCCGGCGCTCGCAAGAGGGCGGCCGTCTGCGCGTGACCGGCGATCGCAGCCAGCGCAAGCTCGCGCCGGCGCTGCATCTCGGCCGCGCTCGCGCCGGCGGAGCGAAAGGCGCGCTCGCCCTCGGCTTCGAGCCAGTTTTCGAGTTCGTAGCAGGCCCCCTCGAGCGCCTCGAGGCCGAGCGTCGCATCGGGCGCGGCGTCGAGCTCGAAGCGTTCGCCCGGCGTCCCGGAGAGCGCATGTTCGAGTTCGCGCAGCGCGCTTTCCAGTGCCGCAATCCGCTCCGCCGGGACGCGGTAGCTGCGGCCCAGGCTGCGGATCAGCCGCTCGACGCTCGCGCGGCTGATCGTCGCCGTGAACGCGTCGGTCGCCGCGTGCTCGCAGTGGTGCGCTTCGTCGAGGATCGCGAGATCGTAGGCCGGCAAAAGCGCGCCGCCGGTCGCGATATCGAGGAAGAACAGCGCATGGTTGACGACCACCAGATCGGCGTAGCGCGCCTCGTCGCGCTTGCGAAAATACCAGCAGTCCGCGTAGTGTCCGCAGAGTTCGCCCGTGCAGTCGTCGGCGTCGGCGTCGAGCGCTTCCCACTCGAGCGGCGGTGGAAGGAAACTCAGTTCGGCCCGGTCGCCGCTGCGAGTACGCGCCGCCCAGGCCCAGATCGCCTCCATCGTCGCACTCGACGCGATCAGCCGGTCGGCGCGCAGGCGCTCCTCTTTGGCACGACAGAGGTAATGCGAGCGCCCCTTGAGCAGGACGACCCGGAGGCTCGCGCCGAGCGCTCGCGCGACCAGCGGAATATCCTTGGCGAGCAGTTGTTCTTGCAGCGCGATCGTGGCCGTCGAGACAACGACCCGTTTGCCTTCCTGGGTCGCGCGCAGGGCGGGCACGAGGTACGCGAACGACTTGCCGATCCCCGTCCCCGCGTCGACCAAGGTGTGCAACCCTTCAAGGAAGCCGCGCTCCACGCACTTGGCCATCTGCAGTTGCCCCGGACGGCTCTCGAATGCGCCGAGCGTCCGCGCGAGCGGTCCCTGCGCGCCGAAGATCTCGTCGAGCGAGAGCGGCGGCGCGTTCACCGGCGGATCAGATCGTCTTCGGGCGGTAGCAATTCGGCCTCGTTGCGCGAACCGGTGGCCGCATCGACGACCAGTGCCGTCGGCGGGCGGCGGCGCAAGGCGAACACCAGCGCGCCGATCAGGAAACCGCTCACGAGGCCGCCGAGGTGCGCGGCATTCGAGATGTTGGGGACGGCCACGCCGAACAGCAGATTGAGCACGATGATCGGAATCGTCTGCGCGATCAGCGAACGCCCCCGCGGACCAAGGCCCAGACCGATCGCGACCAGCGCGCCGAAGAGTCCGAAGATCGCGCCGCTCGCGCCGACCGTGACCACGTTCGGCGAAAAGATCACGACCGCGAATCCCGAGCCGAGCATCGCGACCGCGTACATCAGGAGCGTTCGCCATTTGCCGACCAGCATTTCGACGAAGCGTCCGACTTGGAAGAGCGCGAACATGTTGAGCCCGATGTGGACGAGCGAGACGTGCAGGAAGGCGCCGCTCACGATCCGCCACCACTGACCGTCGCGCGTCACGAGCGGCGGATAGAGCGCCCCGTGCGCGACCAGCGAGGCGGTACTGCCCGGGTTGCCGGTTGCACTCAGCCAGAGATAGGCTAGGACGTTGAGCGCGATGAGCGCCCCGGTCACGCTCACGGCGCGGACCCGCATGTACGGAACCTGGACTTTAGCCGGCGAGTTTGATCGCGGCGGCGGCGGACTGCGGCAGCAACACGACGACCATCCGCGCGAGTTCGAGCGAGATCGCGTGACTGCGTTCGCCGATCGCAACCGTCACCGGCCCGCCCAGCGGCGCCTTCTCGACGACCCGCACCTGCGCGCCCGGACGCAATCCGATCTCGCCGAGGTAGCGCAAGATCTCGGGCACCTCATCGGGGACGCCGTAGACCTCGGCCTCGTCGCCCGTACCGAGTTGCGCGAGCGGCACCCCGGGATAGTCCGCGTCGCTCAGATCGGCGGGCGGGATCGGGCGGCCGTGCGGGCAGGTCGTCGGGTGCCCGAGAAAATCGAGCAGGCGCTCCTCGACCCGGGCCGAGATCGCGTGCTCGAGCATGCAGGCCTCGGTCTGGACGTCTTCCCAACCCATTCCGAGCACGTCGACCAGCAGCCGCTCGGCGAGGCGGTGACGCCGCACGACTCGGACCCCGACCGCCAGACCGCGGTCGGTCAGCCGCGCCTCACCCCGGGCCCGGTGCTCGACGTAGCCCTCGGCGGCCAGCTTTTTGAGCAGCCCGGACGCCGAGGCCGGCGCCACGCCGAGTTCCGAAGCGAGCGCCGAGGTGGTGACGCCCGGGCCCTCCCGCTCGAGGCGATAGATCGCCTTGAGGTACATCTCGGTCGACTCTTCCATGTGCGTGTAGCCGGGCATACAGGCTAGTTCGGCGCCGCCCATGCGGTTCCGTGCGCACGTTCGCAGGCCGCGAGTTCGGCGAGCCAGGCCGCCTGCCGCTCGGCCGAAGCAAACGAGCCCGAAATAGCGGCGCGTGCGCAGCGCAGTGCCGCCTCGCTGCCGAGCGTCGTCTCGACGAAGGCGTATTCGCGCTCGAGCGTCGTTTCGAAGAGCGCCGGATCGTCGGCATCGAGCGCGCAGGGAAGTCCCGCCGCGAGCAGCGCGCCGAGCGGATGGACCTCGGCGGCGGCAACCACCCCCGTGCGGTAGTTCGAGGTGGGGCAGACTTCGAGGGTTACGCCGCGTTCGCGCAGCAGCCCGACGACCGCCGCATCTTCGAGCACCCGGATGCCGTGGCCGATCCGTTCCGCGCCGAGCAGCTCGACGGCCGCGCGCACGCTGGCCGCACCGGCCGCTTCACCGGCATGCGCGACCGCGTGCAGCCCCGCGGCGCGCGCGCGTGCAAACGGCTCGGAGAACATCTCCGCCGGAAAATTCGCCTCGTCGCCGCCGAGGCCGATACCGACCACCGGAAAGCCGTTCTCGGCCCAGGCGAGCGCCTGCGCAACGGCTTCTTGCGCCCGCTCGAGGCCGAAGTTGCGCGTGAGATCGACGATCAGCGCGGCGCTCAGATCCTCGGCGCGAAACGCCGCGACGATCGCGGCCAGCGCCGCGCTCGCGTCAAGATTCCGATGGAAGAACGCCCACACCGAGGGCGAGACGAAGACTTCGGCATGGCGCACGTTCTGCGCGCGCGCAGCTCGCGCGAACTCGCGCGCGAGCCGCGCGAAATCGTCGGGTTCGGCGAGCACCCTGCAGACCTCGGCGAAGGTCAGCAGAAACTCGCGAAAATTCGCGTGCGCGTAGGCGCGCTCGGGCCCGCCGAGCGCGCGTTCGCTCTGCAGGCCGCACTTCTCGGCAAGCTCGAGAAAACTCGCGGCGGCGAGCGTCCCCTCGAGGTGGCAGTGCAGCTGCACTTTCGGCAGCGAGTGGACGAGTGCCGACGGCGAGCTCGCGGCTGCGCCGTTCACGGGCGCCCGTAGCGCCCGACCAGCAGCGCACGCGCCAGCACGTGGCCCGCGAGCCGGCTTTCGAGCTGCGCACCGTCGCTCGCCGGTCCCAGGCCGAGGTGCGCAACGTCGAGCGCGAACAACGTAAAGCGGTAGTGATGCGGCAGCTCGCCGGGCGGCGGACAGGGGCCGCCGTAGCCTCGGCTTCCAAACGAATTGCGGCCGTCGCTTCCGCTTCCCGTTCCGCCCGGCGCATCGCCGTCGAGTCGCCGTAGCGACGCTGGGATATCGAAGCGAACCCAATGCCACCAGCCGTTCGGGCGTGCATCGGGATCGAAGACCTCGAGGGCAAAGCTCCGCGTTCCCGCCGGTACGCCGCGCCAGACCAGGACCGGCGGCCGGTTGAGGCCGCCGCAGCCGTCGCCGTCGTAGGCGCTGGCGCGCGGGATGGGGGCGCCGTCGGCAAAGGTCGGGCTCGTCAACTGCAAGACGCCCGCCGCGCGCGCACCGCCGCCGAGCGCGAATGCAAGGGCGGCGAGCGCCGCCGCGACGAGCCGCATCGCGCCCAAGCGTTTGACAGCGACGGCGGCCGACCGTATACTGCGAGGTGCCCGTCGCGGGGTGGAGCAGTCCGGTAGCTCGTCGGGCTCATAACCCGAAGGTCGCGAGTTCAAATCTCGCCCCCGCAACCACGACACGCGCGACGTTCCGCTTTCGGCGGAGCGTCGTTCGCTATGGCGTCGAAGCGGTCGCCGAAGCCGCGCAATAGGCCGCTTCCGATTTCTGGACGCTGGGATCGAACGATTCGTCGAACGAGCGCGCGTAGGTGATCGTCACGACGCCGCTGCCGTCGGGGACGATGATGCGGTTGGTCGTGATGCCGTGGCCGCTCGGGCCGAAGGTGAACTCGACGACGTGGGCCGTCTGCCCTTGGCAGGGGATGTCCTTATCGATCGCCGGTTTGATGTGGTTCTGGGCAAAGTTCCGCTCGACCGCGGCCAGTGCGTCGGCGTACGTGGTGGTCTCGTCCTTGATGAAGGTGACCGACTGCACGTCGCCGGCCAAGTGCCACTGCGCGATCGTGTGTTGCGGGCCCGCGGAAATCGCGGGCGCTTGCGACCAGCCGCTCGGACCGGCGAAGGCCACGTCTTGTGCAAGCGTGGGGCGCAGGCCGCAGAACGCGACGAGCAAGAGCGCAGCGATCGTGATCCGAAGCATGTCCCGGTGCCTCCGCCTTAACCGTGATGCAGAGCGTCGCTGCGGGTGAGAATCCCGAGCGCGCGACCGACCCGCTCGAACGCCTCGAGCGCACGCTCGAGGTCCTCCCGTTCGAGGGAAGCACTCAGTTGCACGCGGATGCGCGCGGCGCCTTCGGGGACGACCGGGAAGCCGAAGCCGGTCACGAAGATCCCCTCGGCGAGCAGCCGCTCGCTCAAGCCGATCGCAAAGGCCGTCTCGCCGACGATGATCGGCACGATCGCGCTCGGACCCGCGAGCGGCCGGTAGCCGATCCGCTCGAGCCCGGCCCGAAAGAAGGCGACGTTCGCGCGCAGGCGCTCGACCCGCTCGGGCTCCGCTTCGAGCACTTCGATCGCGCGCAGGGCGCTGGCCGCGACCGTCGGCGGGAGGGCGTTCGAGAAGAGCTGCGTCCGCGAGCGCTGGACCAGAGTATCGATCAGGGCCGCGCTGCCCGCCACGAAACCACCCGCCGCTCCGCCGAGCGCCTTGCCGAGCGTCCCGGTGAGGATATCGACCCGGCCCTCGAGCCCGAAGTGCTCGATCGTCCCGCGCCCGCTTCGGCCCATCACCCCCGTCCCGTGGCTATCGTCGACCACGGTCACGGCCCCGTAGCGTTCGGCGAGCGCCACGATCTCCGGTAGCTTCGCGAGGCTCCCTTCCATCGAAAAGACGCCGTCGGTCACCACGATCGCGGTCCCCTGCGCGGCCTGGAGCTTGGCTTCGAGGTCGGCGAGGTCACCGTGGCGGAAGCGCAGGCGCTGCGCGGCCGCGAGCCGGCAGCCGTCGATGATCGAGGCGTGGTTCAGCTCGTCGGAGATGAGGCT
>JBOHTX010000002.1:0-27413 GCA_050733855.1 Vulcanimicrobiaceae bacterium | reverse complement strand
GACCTGCTCGGCGAGCGCGATGCGGCGCGGGCGCTCGGCGAGAACGCGCGCACCCACGCGCTGACCCATTTCACGAAGCACGCCTTTCTCGCGAACTACCGGCGGCTCTACCGCACGCTGGCCGCGCGCGACGAGGCGGCGGTCGCATGATCGATTTCGCCGTCTTCGAGGACCGTGCGCTGGGGCTCGAGACGGCGGCCCGCAACGTTGCCGCTGCCTGCCGCAACGATGCGTTCGGCAAAGGCTGGCGCCCCAAAGGGCTCGACGAGGTGGCCGTGGTGCTCGAGTCGCTCGGCTACAGCGACGAGGTGGTGCGCGAACTGTGGTATCCGTCGCTCTTCGAGCTGGCGCGCGACGTCACGCGCTTGCTCGATAAATACGTCGCCGACGAAGACCCGGCCGCCGCGCGCCAGCCGGATTGGTTCGTGCAATCGGTTCGGGATTATGCGGTTGGCGCGCTCTACTCCGGACCGTGGATCATCGCGGTAGTCGCCCTGATCGTCTGCGGAGCCGCGCTCTGGTCGAGCCTCGCGACCCCGCCGCGCCTTGCCACGGCGATCGCGCTCGGAACCTTCGCAAGCTTGATTCTGAGCGGCGCCTTTGCGCAAGCGATCGGCCGGCGCGTGTCGTCCTACTTCTGGCAAAACGATCTGCGCCTGGTCGATTGGGTTCTGCGCCGGCTCCTCGGGGCCGCTGCGTGTGCCTTCGGGCTTGCGGCCTTCGCCGGTTGGCTCGCGCTGCGCGGTTTCTACGGCGACGGGGCCGCGACCGTCGCGGTCGGCTTTTTCCTCGGCTCGGGCGCATTTCAACTCGCGCTCGCGCCGCTCTACGCCTTGCGACGCTTCGGTCCGATCGTGGCGGTCGCGACCTTCGCAGCTGGCCTGACGGGCGCGACCTTCGTGTTCGCCTTCCACCGCGCGGTTGCGCTGCCGTGGGAGCCCGCCGTCCTGGCCGCCGAGATCGGCGCCGTCGGCATCGCGACCCTGGCGGCAACGCTCTACTGGCTGCGTCGGGCTGCACAGCGACGCGGCGGGCGCGCGTTACCACCCTCGCTGCGGGCGCTCGCGCGCGCGACCTTGCCGTACGCCGCCTTCGGGCTGCTCTATTTTCTCGCGATCGTCGTCGACCACATCGCTGCGGGTCTGCGCGACGGTTTTCCGTACCGCTACCGCGCGGGCTACGAACTCGGTTGCGATCTTGCGCTGCTCTGTACCGTGCCGATCGTGGGCGCGATCAACGTCGCGATGGAAGCGCTACCGCGCCGCATCCTCGGGAGCAGCCGCGCGCGCTTGGAGACGAGCGGCCGCGTCGACGCCGCGATGTTGCGGTTCTTTGCGACGGCGGCGCTCGGCGTGGTCGCCGCGGGCGTGCTCGCGGTCGCACTGAGCGAGTGGCTTGGTCCGCTGGTACTCGCTGCCGGAGGGCTCGGCGCGGGCGTCGACCGAGCCGAAGCACTCGCCGTCCTACGGATCGCCGCGCCCGCCTACGGGCTCGTGATGCTCGGCCTGCTCGCTTCGCAACTGCTCTTTTTTTTGAGCCGGCCGCGCGCTCCGCTCTGTGGAGCTGCGCTGGGCGCTGCCTGCAACGGCCTCGTCGGCGCGCTCGTCGTTCTGGACCGTCTACCGGTCGTGTGGTGTGCGTTCGGACTGCTCGCAGGCGCGGCCGCGTTCGCCTTCGTCGCCGTCGCCGCCGCGCTGCAAGCGGCACGCGACTTCACCTTCGCCTACTACGCGGCGTACTAGCCGAGCCGGCGATGGAGACGAGCATTCGGCGACGCCTGCGAGGACTGGCCATCACGCCGCTCGTCGTCACCGCTGCCTTCCTGGTCACGCTCGTCTACATTCACGTGCGCACGCAGAACGAACGCAGCTGGGTCGAGCGCTCCGACACGATCCTGATGCACGTGCAGGCGCTTGCGGAAGGGACGAGCGACGCCGCCGTCCCCGCGCGCGCCTACGTCCTCGGTCGTCGCGCGGCCGACCTGGCCGCCTACGAGCGCCTGGCGCGGCCGCTTGGCCCAGAAGTCGTCGCGCTGCGGCGGCTGGTCGCCGATAACCCCACCCAACGCGCGCGAGTGGACGCGCTCGCGCGCGCGCTGGACTCGCTTCAGGCCGCGTTCGCAGGCGTCGTTGCAGGAGCGACGCGTCGTTCACCGGGGCAGGCGCCGTTGATCGCCGACGCTCGCAGGGTCGCCGGTCCGCGCGAGCGCGTGCGGCTCGCGCTCGTCGCCGTTGCGCAGGCCGAAGAGGCGCTGCTCGCGGAGCGCCGCGCTCGCCTGTCGGCAACCTTTTCGTTCCTCGAACTGCTGCTCGCGCTCGGCGCGGCGGTCGCCGCCGGCGTGATGCTGCGGCTCTACACCGACCTCGACCGCCGGCTGGTCGGCCGGATCGAACGGCTGATTCGCACCGCAACCGACCTGGCCATCGGCGCCGAGACCGGCAAACCGCTCGAAGGCGACGACGAACTGGCGCGCCTCGATCACCTCGTTCGCCTCTCGTGGGAGCTGCTCAAGAATCGCGAGACGGCGGTCGGTCGCTACCGCATGATGGTCGAGCGAACCAACGAGATCATGATCTTCAGCGAGAACGATCTGATCGTCGAAGCGAACGAAGCGGCCGCCGCGGCCTACGGCCGCTTACGCTCCGAGCTGCTCGGGATGCCGGTCGCGAACCTCCGGCCGCCCGAGCTGCGCGCCGAGCTTGCCGAGCGGATCCGCGAGGTGAGCTTCGGCGAGCGCACCTACGAGACGGTCCACATGCGCAGCGACGGCACGCGCTTCCCGGTCGAGGTTTCGGCCCGCGCCGAGCGCGGCGCGGACCGCCTCGCCATCCTTGCGATCATCCGCGACGTCACCGAAACCAAGGCCCAGGAGGCGACCCTGCGCGACGCGCTCGCGCGCGCCAGCGAAGCCTCGCGCCTCAAGTCGGAGTTCGTTGCGACGATGAGCCACGAGATCCGCACCCCGCTCAACGCCATCCTCGGCACGAGCGAGCTGCTCGATGCGACGCCGCTCGATGCCGAGCAGCGCGAATATGCAACGACCATCCGCGAATCCGGCGCTTCGCTGCTCGGAATCGTGAACGACGTGCTCGACTTCTCGAAGATCGAAGCCGGGCGGCTCGAACTCGAGCGCGCCCCGCTCGATCTCGCGCGCGAATGCGAAGCCGTGGCGCGTCAGGTCGCGGTCGCCGCCGAGCGGAAAGGGCTGGTGCTCTCGGTTTCCGTCGACCCGCGGATCCCGCTGCTGCTCGGGGACGCGCTACGGGTGCGCCAGATCGCGATCAACTTGCTCGCCAACGCCGTCAAGTTCACCGAGCGGGGCTCGGTCGCGCTTTCGGTCGAGCTGGAGCACCGCGACGACGCGTGCGCGAGCGTCCGCTGCGCGGTCGCCGATACCGGCATCGGGATCGCGCCCGAGGTGCAGGGCGCACTCTTCGAAGCATTCCGGCAAGCCGACGGCTCGACCACCCGGCGCTTCGGCGGAACGGGCCTCGGCCTCGCCATCTCGCGCCGTCTGGTCGGCCTGATGGACGGCGAGATTGGGCTCGAGAGCGTGCCCGGAGCCGGTTCGACCTTTTGGTTTCGCGTCTCGCTTCCGGTCGCCCAAGCGCCGAGCGCGCAGCCGGCGGAGATTGCGCCGCCGCTCGCGCTTGCAGGGTCGCCGCGCGCGGCCCCGTCCGGCGAGGCGGTGCGCAGCGGCGTCAAAATTCTGCTCGCCGAAGATAACCCGGTCAACGTGCGGCTCGCACTGCGCCAGCTCACGCGACTCGGTTTTTCGGCGACCGTCGCCGCCAACGGTGCGCTCGCCTGCGAGGCGGCGCAGCGCGAGCACTTCGACCTGATCTTGATGGACCTTCAGATGCCGCAGATGGACGGCCTGGCGGCGACGCGCGCGATTCGCGAACGCGAATGCGGCGGCCCGGTGCGAGTCCCGATCGTCGCGATGACGGCCGATGCGCTACCCGAAGATCGCGACGCCTGCCTCGCGGCCGGGATGGACGACTATCTTTCAAAGCCCGTCTCGCTCGGGGCGCTGCGCGGCCTGCTCGAGCGCCGGCTCGGGGCCCTGCCCGTTGCCGAGCCGGTCCCGGAACCTACGCCGCGGCCGTCTGCCGCGCGAGGTTGAGCAGTTGCGCTTCGAGCGCGCGGCGTTCGCCGGCGATGCGGCGCACTTCGCGCTGCGTCTCGCGGATGATCTGCTGAAGCTTGGCGATCTCTTCGTCCATGGTGGACCTCCGTTTCTCTTCTATGGTATCGGAGCGCCGCGCGGCACGCCTACCTTCTCAACGCGTCGCCGGGTTAAGCTCTCCTTCGCTAACGGTTAGGGTTCCGTAAGCTCGAAGCGCGCGACCGCGGCTTCCAGGTCGCTCCCGGCGGCCGCCAGCGCCGCCAGCGCCTCGGGCTCCGGAAGCTCTCCGGCACGGACCCGGCTCTCGACCGATTCGGCCAGGGCGCGCAGACGTTCGGCCCCGATCCCGGCCGCCGTTCCCTTGAGCGCGTGCAGCGCTCGCTGCAATGCGTGCAGGTCCCCCGCGGTCGCAGCCGCGCGAATATCGGCCAGCACGCGCTGTGCGTGGGCCGCACCTTCGGCCAGCACCTCGGCGATCGCCGCGCGGTCGTCTTCGAAAGCCTCCTCGAGCAGCCGCGGCGCGAGGACCGGCGCACTGCCGTCCACGCTACGGGTGCGTCATGTCGGCGGGGACCACGAAACGATCGAAGTCCTCGGCGCTGACGTGCCCGAGCGCGAGCGCCGCCGCCTTGAGCGTGCTGCCGTCGTGGTGCGCCTTCTTGGCGATCTCGGCGGCCTTATCGTAGCCGATCTTGGGCGAGAGGGCGGTCACCGTCATCAGCGATTCCCCGACGTGGCGCGCGATCGTCTTTTCGTCGGCTCGTAAGCCCTCGATCGCGTGGATTCGGAACATCGTGCAGGCGTCGCCGAGCAGCCGCGCCGAGTGCAGGAAGTTCGCGATCAGCACCGGGTTGAAAACGTTGAGTTCGAAGTTGCCCTGCGACGCGCCGAACGCGATCGCCGCGTCGTTGCCGTAGACCTGGACCACGACCATCGTCACCGCTTCCGATTGGGTCGGGTTCACCTTGCCCGGCATGATCGAGCTGCCGGGCTCGTTCTCGGGAAGGATCAGCTCGCCGAGCCCCGCGCGCGGACCCGACGCAAGCCAGCGGACGTCGTTGGCGATCTTCATCAGCGCGGCGCCCAGCATCTTGAGCGCGCCCGAGGCAAACACGAAGTCATCGTGCGACGCGAGCGCGGCGAATTTGTTGGGATGCGAGCGGAAGGGGAGGCCGGTCAGCTCCGCGATCTTTGCGGCGGCGCGCTCGGCAAACTCCGGATGTGCGTTGAGCCCGGTCCCGACCGCCGTCCCGCCGATCGCCAGATCGTAGAGCGGATCGCGGGCCGACTCGATCGCCGCCATGGCACGGTCGAGTTGCGCGACGTAACCGGAAAATTCTTGACCGAGGGTCAGCGGGGTCGCGTCCTGGAGGTGCGTGCGGCCGACCTTGACGATCGTGGCCCAGGCCTTGCTTTTGGCGTCGAGCGCAGCGCGCAGCTCGCCGACCGCCGGCAGCATGGCGCCCAGCGCCTGTGCCGCCGCGATGTGCATCGCGGTCGGGAAGGTGTCGTTCGAGGATTGCGACATGTTGACGTGATCGTTGGGATGGATCGGCACCTTCGAACCCATCGTCCCGCCGGCCAGCTCGATCGCGCGGTTCGAGATCACCTCGTTGAGGTTCATGTTCGTCTGCGTCCCGGAGCCCGTCTGCCAGATGCGCAGCGGGAAATGCGCGTCGTGCGTTCCCGCCAGCACCTCGTCGGCGACGCAGACGATTAGTGCGGTCCGCTCGGCATCGAGTTTTCCGAGATCGCGATTGACGAGCGCGGCCGCTTTCTTGAGCAGCGCCATCGCGCGGATGACCTCGCGCGGCATCACGTCGCGCGGCCAGGCGCCTTCGCCGATTTCGAAATGGATCAGCGAGCGAGCCGACTGCGCGCCGTAGTAGCGGTCGGCCGGGACCGGGATCTTCCCCATCGAGTCGGATTCGAGGCGCGTCGCGGCGCCGTTGGTCGGGCGAGTCGTCGTGCTCATGGTGCGCACCGATTTCGCCGCGGACGGTGCCGGCTCACTCTCGAGAAAGGTCGCAGGCCGTGCGCCGGGCGCGCCCGAAGCGCGCAGCATGCATCCGGGACACCTTCTCGCTTTCGCAAGCACGCTCGGGCTGCTCGGCGGCCTCGCAACGGCACCGGCGGCCGCCGATCCGTACGGCACCTCCCCGACCGCTGCGCCCGCGAGCACGGCACCTGCAAGCGCGCCCGTGCCCACGATCACGGCCGCTCCCGGGGAAGACCCGGCGCAGACGGCGCGCGCCAAAACGACCTTTGCCGCCTGGCAATCCGGCAAGCTCGACCGCTCGCTCTACACCGACAAAGTCGCGAGCGGCCTACCCGACTCCCTGGTCGCGCAACTCGGCAAAACGCTCTCGGATTACGGCGCGGTGCGCGAGTTCGTCTTCATCGGCAAGATGCCGGCCGGCGACGACGTCGTCTACGACTACGCGATCGTCGCACAGCGCGGCAAGCCGATCGATATGACGCTCGCGCTCGCCCGCGACGGCAAGATCGACGGGGTCTATTTCAAAAACCTCGTCGGCGGTAATGCTCCACCCCCCGAGTGAGGCCCGACGTTTCGCCGCTCGCCGGCATCGACCCAACGCTCGGTGCGATCGACCCTGCGCTCGACGCGCTCTACGATACCGAGAGGACGGCTAGCCTTGGGGTCGACGAGTACTTTGCGCGCTTCGACCGCGAGAGCGAGCGCTTGCGATTTGACTTCGCGTTCGAGACGTTGCGCTACGGCTCGCACGAACGCGAGACGCTCGAACTCGCACGCGCGGCCGAAGGGGGCGCGCCGCTCGTGGTCTGGATTCACGGCGGCTACTGGCGGCGCGGTTCGAGGGAGCGTTACGCTTGCTGCGCGCGTCCGGCGCTCGAAGCGGGCTGCGCGGTCGCGCTACTCGGCTACCCGCTAGCACCCGAGGCCTCGCTCGACCGGATCGTCGCGGCGGTGCGCAGCGGCGTCGAAGCCGCGCTCGCGCAGGCCGAGCGTCTGGGCGCCGACCCGCAACGTCCGATCCTCGCCGGACATTCGGTCGGCGCGCAACTCGCCGCGCTGACCGCGACCAGGATCCCGGCGCGCGCCGTGGTGGGCTTCGCGGGCCTGTACGATCTCGAGCCGCTGCTGCGGACGAACGTGAATGCGACCGTCGCGATCGAGCGCGCAAGCGCCGAGCGCAACAGCCCGCTACGCCACCCGCCGCTCGCACCGGGCGAGTTGCTGGCCGCCGTCGGCGGGCTCGAATCGCCGGCCTTCCACGAGCAGACCGCCCGCTACGTCGCCGCCTGGCGCGCCTGGGGCGGCCGCGCCTTCTCGCTGGGGGCGCCCGACGCCGACCACTTCTCGCTCGTGCTCTCGCTCGCGGATCGCAAGTCCGTGCCCGCGCAAGCGTTTCGCAGGCTCTGCGAGCGCGTTGCAGCGCGACCGCAAACGTCAGCCGGCCGGCGGTGCCCGTAAACCGAGCGCTTCGGCGGCACGAAGAGCCTGCACTGCGACGATGTCACCGGCCCGGCGCAGGACGGCGGAACTCACCAGTGCAGACTCGAGCGCGCGCGGGCCGAGCACCTCCCGCCGTCGCGCTCGGTGCAGCGCGGATCGCAGTTCCACTTCCGAGAACGCCGAGATGGCGAGTTCGTGCGCGCGCATCAGCTCGCCGGCGGCATGCGAGTCGAGTTCCCAGATGTAGCGTTTGAGCAGGACGCTCGTGTCGACGTAGAGGATGCCGCGGTCGCTCAACGATCCGCCCGTTCCTCCGCCAAGATATCCGCCATTCGCACGCCGCCCTTCAAACGGACCGGTCGCGCCGGCGCCATCGGACCGGGACGCGTCGGCAGCCGAATGAGGCCTGCTCGTTCCAGGCGCAGCAGGCGATCGTCTTCGCGCATCGGGACGATCAGCGCGAACGGCTTGCCGCGGTCGGTGATGACCACTTCTTCCCCGGCGCGGATGGCACGCATCGCCGCGCTGAATCGCTGATTTGCCTCACGCAAGCCCAGCTTCATCCGTCGCCCCTCCTATGTGCCTACGTTGTAGTGTACTAGCCGCGGGACTGCAAGCCTCCAGCTTTGTCTCAGGCGTACGCGGCGTCGATCAGGGCGGCGTAGCGGGACTCGACGATGCGCCGGCGCACTTTGAGCGTCGGAGAGAGTTCGCCGTCTTCGATCGTGAGATCGCGGGGCAGCAGCGCGACGCGGCGGATTTGCTCGAAAATCGCGAGGTCGGCGGTCTTGGCGCTCGCTTCGCGTGCCAGCAGCGCGTGCACATCGTCGCGCGCGGCAACGGCGGCGGTCGTCAAGCCGGCCGGCAGCGAGAGCGCCTGGCGCACGAGGTCCCAATTCGGCACGATCAGCGCGATCGGGAAGGGGCGGCTGTCGCCGACGACCATGCACTGCCCAACGTAGAGCGAACGCTTGAGCGCGGCTTCGATCCGCCCGGGCGCGAGGTATTTCCCACCGGACGTCTTGATCAGCTCTTTCTTGCGATCGGTGATCCGTAGGTAGCCGTCGGCATCCAGCTCGCCGATGTCGCCGGTTTTGAACCAGCCGTCCGCGGTGAACGGCGGCTCGCCGACCCCGCCGTAGTAGCCCTGCATGACGTTCGGACCGCGTACGAGGACCTCACCATCTTGCGCGATCTTTATCTCGACGTCGGGAATCGCCCGGCCGACGGTCCCATAGCGGATCGCACCGGGCGGGTTCACGCTGACGACCGGCGAGGTTTCCGTCAAGCCGTAGCCCTCGGCGATCGGCAGCCCCATCCCCAAAAACGTCAACGCGATGTCGCGATGCAACGGTGCGCTTCCGCTGACGAAAAACGCCAGGCGATCGAGCCCCATCCCCACGACGATCTTGCGATAGACCAGGCGCGCGGCCAGCGCGTGCGCGAGCGCGACCGCAGGCGAGGGCCGCACGCCGTCGGCGAGCGCCCGGCCGTAGGCGCGCGCAACCCCGAGCGACCACGGGACGAGGCGCGCAGCGAGCCCCCCCTGCCCCTGCGCTTTGCCGACGATCCCGGCCAGCACGCGTTCGAAGATGCGCGGCACGAGCGCGATCGTGCGCGGGCGAGCGTCGCGCAAGTCTGCGAGCAAGAACTCGGGTCGCGTGACCGAGAGTTCCCAGCGGCGATCGACGTAGCCGAGCACGTCGGTGTGTTCGTAGATGTGCGCGAACGGCAGCACCGCAAGGACCGGTTCGCCGCGCCCCAGGACTTGGAAGGCGACCGTCCCCGAGGCGCGAGCGTTGCTGACCAGGTTGCGGTGGCTGAGCATCACGCCCTTGGGATTGCCGGTCGTTCCCGACGTGTAGATGAGGACTGCGAGTTCGCTCGGTTCGATCCCGTTCGTGAATCCGTCGAGCGCTTCCGAAGCATCGCTTGCGGCCACACCTCCGCGCGCTTCGAAAGCCTCGAGACCGTCGGGCCCGCCGGAGCCGAAGGCGATCAGGCGCGGTGCGTGCGGGCAGCCGGCGCCAATCCGCGCCGCCTCGCGTTCCGATTCGACGAAGGCGAGCTTCGCATCGGCATCGCTGAAGATGAAATCGAGTTGGTCGAGCGCGATCGTCGCGAAGACCGGGACGACGACGGCTCCGGCCAGCAGGATTCCGAAGTCGGCGGCCAGCCAGTCGACCGAGTTGTTCGCGACCAGCGCGACCCGCTCGCCGCGCGCAATCCCCGACGTACGGAGTGCGCGTGCGATCGCGCCCGCGCGCTCGAGCATCCGCAAACTCGAGGTCAGCCGCCAATCCGGGGCGCCGAGCCGTTCGGCGAAGGCTCGCTCGCGCGGCTCGGCAAGCGCCTCCCGAATGAAGCGAGCGAGCGTCGGTAGCTCCGTCGACGAAGTCTCGTGCGGTTCCGCGAGCACCGTGGTTCGCCTCCGATCGCGGTGTACGGCGAGGCCGGGCCGATGAGAAGGCGGCCCTCTCGCCGAACGAACGCCGTCGCACAGAACTTCTCCAGGGAGAGCCCTTCATGCTGCAAACGTCGGCGCCGCCGGGCGCAACCGTGCGCTCCGAGACGCGCGCAGGCATCCGCCTGCTCACGCTCGAGAACCCGCCGGTCAACGCGTTCTCGTTCGTGCTCTGCACGGCGCTGCTCGCCGAGATCGAGGCCGCGGCCGCGGATGCCGCGGTCGGGGCGATCGTTATCACGGGTGCGAACGGTACCTTCAGCGGCGGCGCCGACATCAACGCTTTCCAAGCGCCGCCGCCGCCCGACGCCAAGACGATCCGGGAGGTCGTCGCCGCGCTCGAACGCTGCGAGAAGACGCTGGTCGCTGCGCTCGAGGGCAACGCGCTCGGCGGCGGGCTCGAGCTGGCGCTCGCCTGCGATTTCCGGCTGGCGGCGCCCGGCGCAAAGGTCGGGCTCCCCGAAATTCTGCTCGGCCTGATCCCGGGCGCCGGCGGAACGCAGCGGCTCCCGCGCTTGCTCGCGGCCCGCAACCCGTACCAAAGCGGACTCGCGGGCGTGCAGACGGCACTCGACGTGATGCTGAAGGGCCAAAGCAAAGCGGCGAAGGCGGCGGCCGGGATGGGAATCGTCGACGAGGTCGTCGAGGGCGACCTGCTCGCGCGCGCGTTCGCGCTGGCGCAAGAGCGCGCGGGGCAAAAACGGCGGATCTCGGCGCTCACGTTCCGCGTGCCGCCGCCGATGGTCGCGATCGCGCACACCATGGTCCCGGCCGAAGAGAAAGGCGGCGTGGCGGCCCACAAGCTGATCGATGCCGTCGAAGCGGCCTCCGAACTCCCGTTCCCGCAAGGGCTCGCGCGTGAGTCGCGGCTCTTCGACGAACTGGTGCGCGGCACGCAGGCGCAGGCCGCGATCCACCTGTTCTTCGCCGAGCGTGAACTCGGCAAGATCCCGCATCTGGCCGCCGATGGGAAGCCGCGCGAGATCAAGCGTGCGGCGGTCGTCGGCGCGGGCACGATGGGAACCGGGATCGCGATGGTCTTCGCCAACGCGGGGATTCCGGTCGCGGTGATCGACGTGAACCCGGAGCAAGTCGAGCGCGGCAAGCAGGCGATCGCCGACACCTACCAGAGCCAGGTCAAGAAAGGCCGCCTGGACGCCGAGGCCGCCAAGGTGCGCGTCGAAGGCGTGCGCTTCGTCTCCGACTACGCGGCGATCGCCGAGGCCGATCTCGTGATCGAAGCGGTCTTCGAATCGATGGCCGTCAAGCGCGAGGTCTTCGCGGCCCTCGATCGCGCGCTCAAGCCCGAGGCGATCCTGGCCTCGAACACCTCGACGCTCGATATCGACGAGATGGCGCGCGCGACCGGACGCCGCGGCCAGGTGATCGGGCTGCACTTCTTCGCTCCGGCAAATATCATGGCGTTGCTGGAAGTCGTGCGCGGCACGGCGACCGATGACGTCACGATCGCAACCGCGATGGCGCTCGCCAAACGCCTGCGAAAAAAGGGCGTGCTCTCCGGCAACGCTTTCGGATTCATCGGCAACCGCATGCTCTTCGACTACGTGCGCGAGGCGAGCTATTTGCTCGAAGAGGGCGCGACCCCGATGCAGATCGAGGAAGCGATCCGCGACTTCGGCTTCCCGATGGGACCGTTCGCGATGAGCGACCTCTCCGGAATCGACGTCTTCTACAAGATCGGGCTCGAAGCGCCGAAACCGCCGTACCGCACCTCGGAGATCACGACCCGGCTCTACGAACTCGGACGCTACGGCCAGAAGACCGGGCGCGGTTTCTTCATCTACGAATCCGGCAAGCGCGAGCCGCGCCGCGATCCCGAGGTCGAAAGGTTGATCGAAGGCGAAGCGCGGCGCCTGGGGATCGCGCGGCGAGCGATTGGAGCCGACGAGATCGTGCGGCGCTGCATGTACGCGCTCGTCAACGCCGGCGCGCAACTGATCGGCGACGGGGTCGCGCTGCGTCCCGGCGACGAAGACATCGTCTGGGTCTACGGCTTCGGTTTCCCCTGGTACCGGGGCGGACCGATGTGGTGGGCCGACGAGGTCGGCCCCGTCAAGATCTACGAGCAGATTCTCGCCTGGCAGAGATCGCTTGGCACGCAGTGGCAACCGGCCCCGCTGCTCGCCGAGGTCGCCGCGCGTCGCGGCACGTTCGCATCCCGGCCGACCGCGAGCGAGTTGAACTAGTGTCCCGAAGCAGAGCGGGCGTGACACAAAGCGACGAGCGATTTTTCGTCGTCGCTAGGCGGGAGGAGCGTGGAATGACCGGTCATTTGAGCGACGAGCAACAAAGCGACGGCGGAAAAGCGCCGAGCGACTGTCATGGCCGCTCTGCTTCGGGACACTAGCGCAATGCAACGAGAAGCAGTGATCGTCAGCGGAGCCCGGACGCCGATCGGCAGGGCCTTCCGCGGGGCCTACAACATGACGCACGGCGCGACCCTCGCGGGGCACGTGATCGAACACGCGGTCGCGCGCGCCAAGGTCGAGCCCGCTGCCGTCGAGGACGTCGTGCTCGGCGTCGGGATGCCCGAGGGCGCGACCGGCCACAACTTGGCACGCACCGCGGCGATCCGCGCGGGGCTGCCGGTCAGCGTCGCGGGGACGACGATCAACCGCTACTGCGCCTCCGGTTTGCAGGCGATCTCGGTCGCCGCGCAGCGGATCGTGGTCGACGGCGCCGAGGTCATGGTCGGCGGCGGTGCCGAGTCGATCAGCATGGTGCAGAACGATCTCAACCTCAAGTTCTACACCGAAGAGTGGCTCTTGCGGCACCGGCCCGACCTCTGGATGCCGATGATCGAGACCGCCGACGTGGTGGCGCGGCGCTACGAGGTGCCGCGCGAGGCGCAGGACGCGTATGCGCTGCAGAGCCAGCAGCGCACCGCAGCGGCGCAAGCGGCCGGGCGCTTCGCTGCCGAGATCGTCCCGCTCGGCAGCTACAAGCGCGAAGAAAGCAAAGAGACGGGCGAGGTACGCGAAGTCCTCTTCACGCTCGAACACGACGAAGGGAACCGCCCCGATACGACGCTCGAGGGGCTCGCGAAACTGAAGGGCGTGAGCTTCGTCAATCCCAAGTCGACGATCACCGCCGGCAACGCCTCGCAGCTTTCCGACGGCGCAGCCGCTCTGCTGCTCACGAGCGAATCGTACGCGCAGGCGCACGATCTCCAGCCGCTCGCGTACTATCGGGGCCTCGCGGTCGTCGGGCTCGCGCCCGACGAAATGGGGATCGGGCCGGTCTATGCCGTTCCGAAACTGCTTGCGCAGCACGCGCTGAGCGTTGCCGATATCGATCTCTGGGAACTCAACGAAGCGTTCGCCGTGCAGACGCTCTACTGCCGCGACCGCCTGGGAATCCCAAACGAGCGCTTCAACGTCGACGGCGGCGCGATCTCGATCGGGCATCCCTACGGCATGAGCGGCGCGCGCATGACGTTGCACGGAATCCTCGAGGGGCGGCGCCGCAAAGCGAAATGGCTGGTCGTCACGATGTGCATCGGCGGCGGAATGGGCGCCGCAGGACTCTTCGAACTGATCCCCGAGTAAGATACTCCGTGCTCAACGAGGAGCGAAGCGGCAGCCCGGGGGCGAACGGGAGCACGCCGCCCCCGTTCTTCGCGAAGTCGCATCGATGGCAGCATTGGGGAACAGAGGGGCCGCCGAGTGGCGGCCCGGGGGCAAACGGGGGGCACGCCGCCCCGTTGTTCAACGACGCCGCCCCGTTTTCAAAGCTGCTTGCGTCGCTCGCCTGCGCGGCAGCCCTTGCGCTCCCGCTCGGCGCGGCTGCGCAAGTTCCGACCGGCAGCTATCCGGGCTGGGACGCGTTCGTTGCGGCGACCGAGCAGATCCACGACTACACGGTGACGATCGTCGCGCACGAAGTGCTCGGCGGGCGCACGCAGGATCGAACCTACCGTTACGATTTCCAGCGACCCATGGAAGCGAAGTCGACGATCCTTGACGGCCCCGGTAAGGGCAGCGTCGGCGTCTGGGACGGCGGAACCACCGTCCGCGGGCACCAAGGCGGCTTGCTCTCGTTCGTCACCCTCGAGGTCGGGGTTCACGATCCGCGCGCGACCGATCTGCGCGGCAACACGATCGAGACGGCGGCCTTTCCCGTTTTGGTCACGCGCTTTCCGGCGCTCGGGCCGCTCAGTGAAGGGCCCGGTCCCACGATCGACGGCCAAGCGACGATCGAAGCCTCGGTTACGGTCGAGGCCCCGAGCGCCGATCACGGCCTCACCCGCGAGACCCTCGATCTGTCGTCGCAAACGCACCTGCCGCTGCGCCACGAAGGCTACACCGGCACCGAACTCGTGCAGCGCGACGACTTCGTCGACTTGACGATCAATCCCGGACTGACCGCCGCAGACTTCCAAACGTAACGTGGCCGGGGTGCTTATCGCCGATCGCATTCAGTTCGCGTTCACGATCATGTTCCACTATCTCTTTCCGATCGGGACGATGGGGCTCGCACCCTTCATTGCCTACTACACGTTGCGAGCCGTCCGCAGCAACGATCCACGCTACGAGCGGGCCGCGCTCTTTTGGGCCCGGATCTTCATCGTCGGGTTCGTCGTCGGAGTCGTGACCGGGATTCCGATGGAATTCCAATTCGGTACCAACTGGGCGAGCTTCTCGGCGCGCGCTGGAGCGGTCGTCGGTCCGCCGCTCGCCATGGAAGGCATCTTCGCGTTTTTCCTCGAGTCGATCTTTCTCGGCGTCTTCTTCTACGGCCGCGCCTACGTTTCGCGGCGGCTCTACGCGGCCTCGGCCGTGCTGATCTGGCTCGGCGCATGGCTCTCGGGCTTCTTCATCACGGCCGCGAATGCGTGGATGCAGCATCCGGTCGGCTACGCACTCGCAAGCGACGGGCGGATCGAACTGCGCAGCCTGTGGACGGTTCTGTCTTCGCCGTTTCTCTGGTGGCAGTATGTTCACGTCATCACGGGCGCGGTGATTACCGGCGCTTTCCTGATGGCAGGGATCGGCGCGTATTATCTGCTGGCGCGCCGCCACGAAGCGGACGGCGCGCTCTTCGTGCGCAGCGGGGTGCTGGTGGCCTTGGTCGCCTCGGCGATCGCGATCTTTCCAACCGGCGACCGCAATAGCGCCGACGTCACCCGCTACCAGCCGGTCAAGCTGGCCGCGATGGAGGGGCTGTTCGGCTCGCAGGCCGGTGCGCCGCTCGCGATTATCGGCATGCCCGACGTCGCGAACCACCGCCTGATCGATCCGGTCTACGTGCCGAATCTGTTGAGTTTCCTCGCCTACGGGAACGCGCGCGCCAACGTCCGCGGCCTCGCCTCGTATCCGCCGGAGGACCGGCCGCCGATCGAGGTCACGTACTACGCGTACCACATCATGGTCGGACTCGGGACGATCTTTCTCGCGCTCGGCGCCCTCGCGCTCGTTCTGTGGTGGACCAAACGCCTGGAGCGCAGCCGCTGGTTCTTGTGGCTGCTGCTGCTCGCGATCCCGTTTCCGTACATCGCCAACGAAGCCGGTTGGGTCACGACCGAAGTGGGCCGCCAGCCGTGGATCGTCTACGGGCTGATGCGAACGGCCGCCGCGCCCTCGCCGACCGTCGTGGCCGGCGAGACGATCTTCACCGTGCTCGGCTTCGTGGGCATGTATTTCTTGCTCGGCCTGCTCTTCATGTTGCTGGTCTTGCGCGAAATCGCGCTCGGTCCGAACGGCGAACCGCAGCCGGCTTCGGATGCGCTCGCCGCCGGAGCGGCCACGTGACCGCACTGGCCTTTGTGGTCGTCGTGCTGATGCTCGGCATCTACGTGCTCCTAGACGGCTACGACCTCGGCGTCGGTGCGATCCACCTCTTCGTCGCTCGCGAGGATTCCGAACGGAGCGCGGCGATCGCGAGCATCGGGCCCGTCTGGAACGGCAACGAGGTCTGGCTGCTGGCGGCCGGCGGGACGCTCTTCGCGCTCTTCCCGCAAGTCTACGCGTCGGCGTTCAGCGGTTTCTATCTGCCGTTCATGGTCCTGCTCTGGCTCTTGATGTTCCGCGGCATCGCGATCGAATTGCGCGGCCACGTTCCAAGCGACCTGTGGCGCGACTTCTTCGACGTGACCTTCACGGTCGCGAGCATCCTGCTGATCCTCGTGCTCGGCGTCGCGCTCGGCAACGTGCTGCGCGGCGTCCCGCTCGACGCGGGGCATTACTTCACCGGAACGTTCGGCTTCTTGCTCAACCCCTACGCGCTCGGCGTCGGCTTGCTCGCGCTCGCCGCGCTCGCGCAGCACGGCGCGGCCTGGATTGCGATGCGGGTCGTAGGAAAACCGGCAGAGCGCGCCCGCACGGTAGTCGGAAGGCTGTGGCCGATCGTCTTCGTGCTGGCGGGCGCGGTGACGGCCGCCACCTTCTGGGTCCATTCCCCGCTACCGAATCTGCGCGCGATGCCGTGGGTCGCGCTCGCGCCGCTGCTCTCGTTCGCCGGCCTGCTCTCGATCTGGTACTTTCGCTTGCGCGGCAACGGCCGCGGGCTCTTCGGCGCGTCGAACCTGTTTCTCGGCGGGATGCTGGCTTCGGCGGCCGCCGGCTTGTATCCGTATCTGCTGCCCGGTTACCCCTCGCCCGAGGACGGCCTTTCCGCGTTGCGCGCCGCGCCCTCACCGGTCACGCTCGGGACGGTGCTCGCCGTTGTGATCGCCGGACTGGTCGCCGTCGGCATCTATCGCACGCTGATCGTCCGGCGGCTCGTGGCCGAACCGGTTTCGCCGGCGGCCACGCGCGGGCATCAGTGAGGCTAGGTTCCGGCCGCTCCGGCGCCGAGGTGATAGACGTACTTGACGATCAGTCGATTCAGCGTCGTGAAAGTGGCCGGGCTTCCGAATCCGAGGTAGAGCTGACTCTGATTCGCGAAGCGCTGGTGAAACGAGACCGCCAAGTTCTCGCCCGGGAGCGCGAAGCCGCCGGTTCCGCTGGTCTCGCGCAGGTCGAGCGCCAGTAGGCCGTTCTTGCCGAGCGCCTTTGTCAGCGTCAGGCTGCGCAGCCACTGCGAATCGGCGATCCCGGTGAACGGACGTTCGAGCGTTCCCGCATAGGTGACCGTCGCGCTCAACCCCCCGCGCAAACTGCGCGTCGTTGCGAGGCTCACGGCTTGCGTCTGTGCGGGCGCGACCCCGTCGGTTGCGTCCGCACACGGCAGCGGCTCGGTCGGCGCAAAGCCGCACTGGACGGCGAACGGCCCGAAGGTATACGAGAGATCGGTCGGCGAGGGAGTGCCGTCGCCGTAGTCGAGCGAGATGCTGTTTTGATTGTACGATGCGTCGAAGCCTTGCGCGTAAGTCGGGTAGCCGATGCCGTACGAACGCAGCTCGCTCGTAAGCGTGTTCAAGTTGAGCGAGAGCAGATTGGAAAACGTGAGTTCGGCTTGGTAGAAGACCGCGACGTTGCGGGCGGCTCCGCTGCGGTCGACGTAGCGCTGAGCGGCGCTGCCGAGCGTGTACGACTTGATCCGGCTGCCGGCTTTCCCGACGCCGTTGTAAAACGCGAAGATGCCGGGACCGGCGATATCGTCGCTCGGCGTGTAGCCGTCAACCGGCCCGAACTCGGGACCCACCGTGCTGTACGCCGCGCCGGTCTTCCACGGCCCGGAAAATAGGGCGAACGAGACGACCGCCGAGCGAGCGAGGCTCGAGTCGCCGACGAGCGTGCCACTCTCTTGCTGCACGTTCGCGAACTCGCTGACCCCCGAATGCGGATTTTGCGACGAAAGACCGGCCCCGAGCGTCGTGTCGACGAGGCCCGGGTGGTGGGCGGCGACGCCCTGCAGCGAGAGCGCGAGCGAGCCGTCCGGTTGCGAGTAGCTGTAACCGAAGGCTTGGTCGTCGAAGCCTTCGCCGTTCGCACCGAGCATACCAAGATTGCTCTTGCCGATCGTGCCCTCGACTTTGTAGCCGGAATCGAGAATGGCAAGCGCGGGCGAGTAGAACATCTGCGAGGCCGGGCCGATAATCGAGAAATTCGGCAAGCTCGCGATGTAGTTGGCCACCTCGGCGAAGAACGGACGGTACTCCGCATATTGCCGCGTGAATTGCTGGGGCGCGATCGAGACTTGATCGGTCTCGACGTTGGAATAATCCGGCCCGAGCGTCCCGACGAAGGCCAGCGTCTGGGTGAACGGGTAGGTCAGATCGAGACCGGCATGGCGGATCGGCTGCACGCTCGAGCCCTGCGCCGGCGTCGGGAAGACGTGGGCATCGCTGCCGCTGCTCTCGAGACCGAAGAGATCGGCGTACGGGGGCGGCACCTTGGCCGCGCGCGCGAAGCGCACGGCGAGCGTCGGCCAGCGGGTCGGGTCGCAGTATTCGGTCGCCGGCGCCCCGGCATTGAGACAATAGGCGACCGAATTCGGATCGTAGGCCCAGCTCAGTAGGTCGCCGCGAGCGGCGATCCAGCGCGAGAAGTTGATCTTCCACGATTGCACGGCGCCGCTCCCCGGCCGCATGTCCGAAAGCGGAACGATCATCAGCACGTTGTACCCGTGCGCGGTCGCGTGCGCGAGCGCGGTCCACGGCGGTTGGTAGCGCGCGGACTCGGTCGACGATTCGTACTTCACGCCGCGCGGCGTCGCGGTGAAGGTGTAGACGCGGGAACCGTTCCCGCTCGTGTCGACCGCGAGCGTCACCTCGTCGTCGAGCCCGTAGCCGACGTCGTCGACCGACTGGGTCGCCGTCAGCGGGGCCCCCGGCTGGTCGCAGGTCCAGGCCACGTAGAGATTCTTGTCGTCGTAGAGAAAGCGGACAACGGTCGCTTCGCTTGCCGGATGGTGGCGGGTCGCATTCTCGAAATCGTCGGCGAGGAGCGCTTGCTGCCATACGGTGCCGTAAAGGTCGTCTCGGCCGGCGGCGGCGTCGCGGCCCTTGGTGCCGTAAGGCGTTGCGTCGAAGGCACCGAAGCGCGAGCGGCGCTCGGCCCGAACGCGAGGGTGGCGGCCAATGCGCCGCCGCAGCACGCGGCAAACCACCGAGCATCGCAACGTAAGGCCACGGCGAACGGCAACCTCCCCACGCTAGGAGTCTGTCGGGTTATGGCACATGTCCGTCTTCGGCCCGCCGAATCCGAACACGGCCATAACCCGACAGGCTCCTAGGACGCCGCAAGCCGGTACGGCGCGTCCGTTCGCAGGTACAGGGAATGCGCCCACAGGTTTCACGGCCCGCCCGGAAACCGCTACGCGAAGGCTTGCATCCCCGTGATCGACTTGCCGACGATCAGGGTCTGGATGATGTCGGTCCCCTCGTAGGTGTAGACGATCTCCATATCGACGAAGTGGCGCGCGACCACGTTCTGCCAGAGGACGCCGTTGCCGCCCAGGATGTCGCGTGCGTCGTGGACGACTTGGCGCGCCTTGGCGGCGTTGTGCATCTTGGCGAGCGAGACTTGGGCGTTGGTCATGGTGAAGTTTTGCGCGAGCCGGCCCAGTTGAATCGAGAGGAGCTGCATCGCGGTGATTTCCGCGAGCATGTGGACGAGTTTGCTTTGGATCAGTTGGAAGGCGGCCAGCGGCTTGCCGAACTGCTTGCGCTCCTTGGCGTAGGCGAGCGCGCACTCGTAGCCGGCCATCGCGTGACCGACGCATTCCCAGGCGACGCCGAAGCGGGTCGCCGCGAGCAGCCGCCCGACGTCCTTGAAGTTCCGTACCCCCGGCAGCAGCGCCGACTCCGAAACGCGGACGTCCTCGAGATCGATCTCGGCCTGCCAGACCGCCCGCTTGCCGAGCTTGCCGTCCATCCGCCGCGTGACGAAGCCCGGCGTTCCTTTCTCGACCAAAAATTCGCGCACGTTGCCTTCGGCGTCGCGCGCGTTGACGACCACCACGTCGGCGAAGGTGGCGTTGCCGATCCACTTCTTGTGCCCGCGCAGAATCCAATCGCTGCCGTCCTTGCGAGCGCTGGTCTCGAGCGCGATCGAATCGGAGCCGTGGTCGGGCTCGGTCAGTGCGAAGGCACCGATCTTCTCCATCCGTGCCATCGCCGGGAGCCAGGCCTTCTTCTGCTCGTCGGAACCGAAGAGCCACAGCGCGCCCATCGCGAGGCCCGAGTGGACGCCGAAGAAGGTCGTGACGCTGCCGTCGCCGCGCGCGAGTTCTGCCGCAAGCAGCCCCGAGGCAACGAAACTCATGCCCGGGCACCCGTAGCCGACGAGCGGGCCGCCCGCGATATTCAAGCTGCGCAGTTTCTCGATCATCTCGAACGGAAACTCGGCCCGCTCCACGTAATCGCCGATCACCGGCACGACCTCGCGGTCGACGAAGGCCCGCACGCGGTCGCGCAGCTCGCGCTCCTCGGGCGTCAGCAGTTCGTTGCTATCGTAGAAGTCGACCCGCGGCAACTCGCCGTACGGAAAGCCGGGCGGCAGGGAGGGACGCGGAAGGGTGGTGCTCATGGCTCCCCGTTTGACGCGGCCGCCTCGTCTCCCGGTGCGAGCGATTGGGCCGGGCGATCCAGAAAGAACGCGACCATCGCTTCGCTGGCGCGCGGACCCGGCGGAAAGGTGTGCGAGCCGCGAAAACTCCCGCCGCTCCAGGCGTGGCCCATCCCCGCGACCGTCCAGCGCTCGACGCGTACGCGGCCCGCACGGTCGCGCCAGCGTGCGACCTCGCTGCCCGCGACCAACTCGCGCGAGGGAGCGCCGTGCTCGCTCCCGCTCAGCGCGCGAAACTGTTCCACCAGCAGCTCGGCATTGCGCGGATCGACGACCCGGTCGTCATCGCCCGTCCAGATCGTTGCCCGCAGCCGCTCGTGCGCCAGCCTTCTGCGGGGGCGGACGGCGGCAGGCCGCGGCGTCGAACCCTGCATCGCCGCATACGCGCCGGCCAGATCGCGTGCGGCGTAGAGCGGGATCCCCGCCACGATGCCGGCCGCTGCGAAGATCTCGGGGGCAAGCTCCGCCAGAATCGCCGCCATCGCGCCGCCCGCCGAAAGCCCGGCCACGAAGATGCGCGAGCGGTCGATCGGCAGTTCGCCCGCGATCCGCTCGACCAGCGCCAGAATCTCGGCCGGTTCGCCGGACGCACGCGCTTGATGTTCGGGCAGAAACCAGTTCCAGCAGAGCTGCGGGTTGCCCAGGGGCGACTGCTCGGGGTAGAGCGCGACGAAGCCGTCGCGTTCGGCGAGCCGGTCGAAGCGCGTCCCCGCGGCGAAATCAGGCGCGGTCTGCGTGCAGCCGTGCAGGGCGACCAGCAGCGGAACGCGCGCGCTGCCCTCGCGCACGGCGTTCGGCGCATAGAGGCGATAGCCGATCATGCCGCCGCGATCCGCCCGCGCAACTCGCCGAGCGACAGCCCCGGCAGGTCGCCGTGCTCCGCCCAGCCGCGCAGCACGATCTCGTCACCGTCCTCGAGAAACGCGCGGGTCGTCCCATCCGCGAGCGCAATTCGGTCGCGCCCGCCCCAGGAGAGTTCGAGCAGCGAACCGGCGCCGAGCGGCCCGTCGCTCGAAATCGTCCCCGAAGCCAACAGATCGCCTGCGCGCAGGTTCGCGCCGTTGCTGGTCAGGTGCGCGAGCTGCTGCGCGAGGCTCCAATACATCGCGGCGAAGCGCGGCCGCGACAGCACCTGCGGCCGCAGACCGCGCTCCCGCATGGCCGCACTCGCGAGCGCAAGCTCGAAGCGCAGCTCGTAGCCGCGCGGCTCGGGCTCGTGCAGGTATGCGAGCGGTGCGGGTTCTTGCGGCGGGCCCGCGACCCGATACGGTTCGAGCGCTTCGAGCGGCAGAACCCAGGGGCCGAGCGAACTCGCGAACGATTTCGAGAGAAACGGTCCGAGCGGACGCGCTTCCCAGGTCTGCAGATCGCGCGCGCTCCAGTCGGCGAACAGCGCGACCCCGAAAATGTGCTCGCGTGCGCGCGCGAGCGGGATCGGGGTGCCGAGCGGCGGTCCGTCGCCCACGAGCGCGGCCAGTTCGAGTTCGACGTCGAGCCGGCGGCTCGGCCCGAAGGCCGGTTCGCTCGCACCGGGCTCGAGCCGTTGACCGCAGGGACGGCGGACCGTGCTGCCTCCGACAACGATCGTGCCCGCGCGACCGTGATAGCCGACCGGCATCCACCTCCAGTTCGGCGCCAGCGGCTCGTCGCCGGGCCGGAAAATCTTCCCGACCGTCGTCGCGTGCTCGAGCGAGGCGTAGAAATCGACGTAGTCGCCGATGCTGACGGGCAGCACCAGCTCCACCTCGCTCCGGCGCACGAGCGCACGTTCGAGCACTTCGGGATCATCGCGCATTGCGGGCTCGCCGCCCTCGCGCAACAGCGCCTGCAGCCGCGCGCGAACCGCGATCCAACGCGCCGCGCCGGCGCGCACGAAACGGTCGAGGTTCCCGGCGAAAAATGCCGGATCGCCGAGCAAATCCGCGAACAGCCCGCGCTGCGCAAGCACGTCGAGATCGAGCGCGTACGGCCCAAGCGCGACGCCCACCCGCGACCGCGAACGACCGGGCGCGCGGAAGACGCCGTACGGCAAGCCTTCGAGCGGAAACCCCTCGTCATCGCCAAGGTCGAACCACGCACGCAAGCGCGCCGAAGAAGACACGCGCTCCGCGATTACCGGACGCTGGGCAGCAGGTCGAGCGGCGTCAGCGGGAAGATGCCGAGAACGAGGACCAGGATCGCGCAGGCGGCGACGCCGAGCCACGGCATAAAGGAAGCCGGCAGCGGCGGACGTTCGGGCGCGGCGCCGGTCGTACGGGCGTACATCGCGCGGATCACCTTCGCATAGGCATAGGCCGAGATCACCGTTCCCAGCACCAGCACGACCGCGAGCCACAGGTAACCGCTCGAGAGGTCGGAGGCCAGGATGAAGAGTTTGCCGACGAAGCCGACCGTCGGCGGCAAACCGGCGAGCGCGAGCAGAAAGAACGTCATCGCGGCGGCGAGCAGCGGGCGCCGGTAGGCGAGCCCGGCGAAGGCGCCGAGGTGCGTGCGCTCCTGCGAGCCGTGCGCGAGCAGCGCAAGTACCCCGAACGCACCGAGGTTCATGAAGGTGTAGGCGCCGAGGTAGAAGATCGCGTAGCGCAGGCCGATCTCACTCGTGCCCGCAAGGGCCGCGACGATGTAGCCGAGTTGCGCGATCCCCGAATAGGCGAGCAGCCGCTTCAGCTCGGTTTGGGCGAGCGCCCCCGCGTTGCCGACGATCATCGAGAGCGCCGCCACGATCCACAGCGGCACGAGGATTGCGCTCGCATCGTGCGACGAGAGCGCGGAGTACGCGAAGCGCACGAGGACCGCGAGCGCGCCGGCTTTGGTGACGACGCTCATGAAGGCCGTCACCGCCAGCGGCGCGCCTTCGTAGACGTCGGGAGTCCAGACGTGGAACGGCACGAGCCCCAACTTGAAACAGAGCCCGACCAAAAAGAGCCCGCAGCCGATGTCGAAGAGTCCCGGCGCGATGTTCGGCCCCGCGAGCGCCGAGAGCAAGACGCTTCCGGTCGTTCCGAAGAGCAGCGCCATCCCGTACAGCAAGAAACCCGAGGCCGCCGACGAGAGGATCAAGTACTTGAGCGCCGCCTCGCGACCCGTCGGCCGCACGGTCAGTGCGCACAGGCAGTAGAGCGCAAGCGAGAGCAACTCGAGCCCGAGGAAGATCACCATCAGGCTCCCCGCCCCGGCCATCAGCATCGCGCCGCACGCGCTCCACAACATCAGCGCGATCGCGCCCGGGGCTTGGTCTTCGCGTGCGAGCGTGCCGGCCATCCCAAGCGAGAGGAGCGCGGCCACAAGCACGATCTCCTCGAAGGCGAGCGTCCAGCCGCCGAGCAGAAAGGCGCCGCCGAACGCGCTCACAGACGCGTCGCGCAGTTCCCAGGCGAGCACGCCCGCCACCACGATCCCGAGCGCGGCCAGCGCAAGCGCGAGCGGCCGCCGCATCGCTTTCGGCGCCATGAGGTCGGCCAGGATCGCGCAGAGACCCGCGAGCGCGACTGCCAGAATCGGGCCGACCGCACTCCAATCGGCGCTCCCGTACGGGATCGTGAGGCCCGGCGACGGCAGCGGCATCATCGATGCACGCCGAGCGCAAGCGCGGCGTTCGTTCCGGCCGTCACCGGTGCGTCGAGCGGGCGTCCGAGCAGCAGTCCCGGCGCGACCCCGATCACCACGAACGCGATGACGAGCGGCGCGAGCGCGGCGATCTCGAGCAGATGCAGATCGGGCCGGACCGGCAGATCGCTGAGCTCGGGACCGTGCATGGCCATCTGGAAGAAACGCACGAAATACGCGGCCGCGAGCACGACCGCGACGAGCGCGAGCGCCGTCTCCCAGTGCAAGCCGGAGCGATAGGTCCCGATCAACATGGTCAGCTCGCCCGCGAAACCGCAGAGCCCCGGCAAGCCGAGCGCGGCCAGCGAGACGATCAAGAGCGCACCCGCGAGCCGCGGATCGCGGCCCCCGAGCCCGCCGAGCCGCGAGAGCGAACGCGTCTCTTCGCGCTGCTCGACCTCGCCGAGCACGAGGAACAGTCCGGCGCTGAAGAGCGCGTGCGCCACGATGTAGATGAGCGCGCCTGCGCGCGCGAGCGGATCGCCGCTCGCGAGCGCAAAGAGGATCAGCCCGAGGTGCGACAGCGAGGAATAGGCCACGACCCGTTTAGCATCGTCGAGCACGAGCGCCGTGAAGGCGCCGTAGAAGAGTCCGACCAGGCCCAGCACGATGAAGACCGGCGCCGCTGCCGCCGCGGGACCGGCGAACAGCGGGTAACCGACCGCGAGCAGCCCATAGAGCCCGGCTTTCGATTGAATCGCGCTGACGACCGCGACCAGCGGCGGCGGCAGATCGCAATAGGTATCGGGCATCCAGGTGTGCAGCGGCCAGACCGGCGTCTTGACGGCGAAGGCGAAAGCGAGCGCACCGAAGATCGCGGCCGCTGCGACGGCGGGGATCGGTGCAAGCGCACCGTTCCGGCCGATGACGTCGGTCGTTCCCGCGATCATTCCGTAGGCCGCGACGCCGAGCAGCAGCGCGAGTCCGCCCGCCAGGTTGTAAATGAGATACCGCCACGCGCTGCCGGCCGAACTCGGCGCCGCGACGAGCACCAGAAAAACCGGCACCAGCATCAGGTCCCAAAAAAGCGCGAACAGCAGCAGGTCACGCGCGATGAAGAGCCCGGCCATCGAGCCTTCGAGCAGCAGCAGTTGCGCAACGAGATCGCGCGTCTGCGGAACGCGCGTGAGTGCCGCCGCGCAGGCGGTAATCAGACCCAGCAGCGCGACGAGCCAGAGCGAGACCCCGCCGATTCCGACGTGGAAGCTCGCGACGAACGGGTGCGCAAACCACGGCGTCGCTTCGTCGCTGTAGCCTGCGCCCACGAAGGCACCGACCAGCACGAAGAGCGAGACGACGACCCCGATCGCTCGCGCCGCCGCGCCGCTTGAACGCGGCAGTGCGAAGATCGCCAGGCCGACCAGGAACGGAACGATCGCCAGTGCTGCGATCATCGCGGTGCTCCCAGCGATGCGAAGTAGGCGAGAAAGAGCGCGACCCCGACCACGATCGAGAGCGCGTAACTGCGCACCAGGCCGTTCTGCGCGAGCCGCGTCAGGTAGCCGAACGCGCCGGTCAGCCACACGAGATCGCGGACGCCGGCATCGATGACGTGCGGTTCGACCACCCGCGCCAGCGCCGAACCGAGGGCGCGTGCGGGCACGACGAACAGCGCGTTGATCGCATCGTCGGCGAACAGCAAGCGCCGGAAGGCGAGCGGCATCCGCAGGCTCTCGCTACGCAGGCGCGCGATGGAGGCCCGCTGCACGACCGGTCGCGCGTAACGAGCGAAAGCGATCAGAAACCCGAGGATCACGAGCGCCAGCACGATCAGGGAGACGGTCCCTTCCGAAAGCGGCGGCGCGCTCGGCACGATCTCGGGAACGCCGAAGCTCGTCCCCAGGAAGCGCGACCACGGACTCGCCTCACCGCCGAGCCACAGGTAGCCCGCGGCGACCGTCGGCACGAACAGGATCGCGACCGGCACGACCTTTAGCCAACGCGGCGGCGGCGCACCCTCGCCATGATGGTGCGCAGCCGGCGCGCGCTCGAGTCCCAGCTCTGAGTCGGGAACGTCGCCGCGATACGGTCCGAAGAACATGAGGAACAGCATCCGGAACATGTAGTACGCCGTGAGCGCGGCGGTCAGCGCGCCGATTGCGGCCAGGATCGGGTGGCCGTGCGCGAGCGTTCCGTAGATCACGGCGTCCTTCGAGAAGTAGCCGGCGAAGCCCGGCACGCCGCAAATCGAGAGCGTCCCGAGCAATAGCGCCACGAACGCAAAGGGCATCCGGCGCCACAGGCCGCCCATCTTGCGCGCATCCTGCTCGTCGGCGAGCGCTTGGATCACGATCCCCGCGCCCAAAAAGAGTTGCGCCTTGAAAAACGCGTGCGTCAAGAAGTGCAGGACGCCGGCTCCGTACGCGCCGACGCCGACCGCCAGGATCATGTAGCCGATCTGCGACATGGTCGAGTAGGCCAGGATCCGTTTGATGTCCCACTGGGTGCATCCGAGCACGCCTCCCCAGAGCGCGGTCAGCGCTCCAACGATCCCGACGATCTCTTGAGCGCTCGCCGAACGCGACCAGAGCGGCGCGAAACGCGCGATCAGGTAGACGCCCGCGGTCACCATCGTGGCGGCATGGATCAAGGCGGAGACCGGAGTCGGCCCCTCCATCGCATCGGGGAGCCAGGTGTGCAGCGGAACCTGCGCCGACTTTGCGGCCGCCCCGATCAAGAGCCCGATGCAGATCGCAAGCGCGATCCCGGGTCCGAGGGTCGGCGCAGCGGCGAAAATGCCGGCATACGAGAGCGTGCCGGTTGCGAGGTAGACCGCGAAGATCGCGAACATGATCCCGATATCGCCGACCACGTTGATCACGAACGCCTTGCGGGCCGCCGCGACCGCGCTCGGACGCTCGAACCAAAACCCGATCAGCAGATACGAAGCGAGGCCGACCAGGCCCCAGCCGACCAACAGGCCGATCAGATTGTCGGAGAGCACGAGCGTCAGCATCGCGAACACGAAGAGGTTCATGTACGCGAAGAAGCGCGCGATCGCACGGTCGGGCCACATGTAGCCGATCGAGTAGACGTGGATCAAGCCGCCGACCCCGCAGATCACGAGCGCCCACACGAGCGAAAGCGGATCGAGCAGCAAGCCGAGATCGATCCCGGGGAGCCAGGCGTACAGCCGCAGATCGAAGCCGGGGTGCGCTCCGCCGGCGGCCGTCGCCGGCCCGAAGAGCGCAAGCGCCAGCACGAACGGCACCAGCACGCACAGCGAGCCGAGCACGCCGGCCGCACGCCGCAGGTACGGACCGAAGGCCCAGATGGCGAGCGCACCGGCGAGCGGCAGGAGCC
>JBOHTX010000001.1:0-30528 GCA_050733855.1 Vulcanimicrobiaceae bacterium | reverse complement strand
CGTCACGAGTGCGAATCTGACCGAGCACGCGGTCTCGCGAAACATCGAACTCGGCATCATCGTCCGGGGAGGATCGCTCGCCCGCAGGCTTTGCGACGACATCGAACGCATGATCGAAAGCGGGTTCCTGAGCCCTTCGCGCTGACTCAATGCGCGTGGGTGAAGTTGCCGAGCGGAGCGCGGGCGGCGAGGTCCGCGAGCGCGGCGCGCATCCCGAGCGGCCCGGATTGCGGGCGGCCGACTGCGGCGAAGTACACGGCGGGGTCGATGTTGAGGGTGCGGGTTTGGATCATCGTGAGGCGCACGCTCCGTAGGAAATCCGCAGCGGCACGGACTTCCTCGCGCGCGTCGGTGACGCCGGGATGCGTCAGCAGGTTGAGCGAGACGCGCAGTTTCGCGTTTGCCGCCAGGCGTACGCTCTCGAAGACGTCGTCGAGACCGTAGCCCTGCGGCCGATAGTAGGCTGCGTAGACGGCCGGGCGAAACGAATTGAGGCTGATGCGGACCGCGTCGAGCCCGGCCCCGATCAGGCGCTGCAGCGCGCGCGGCAGGCTACCGTTGGTATTGCAGTTGATCGTCCCCGCGCGGCTCGCGGCGCGAATCTGCGCGAGCGCGCGCGCGATCGTCGTTGCGCGCAGGAGCGGCTCGCCCTCGCAGCCTTGTCCGAACGAGACGATCCCCTCCGGAACTCGTGCGAGATGCGCGAGCGCGACCTCGGCCAGCTCGCGCGCATCGGCTTCCTCGGCGACGCGCGCCTGCGGCGAGGGGATCCCGGCCTCGGGTTCTTGCTCGGAGATACAGCCGAGGCAGCGCGCGTTACATTTTGGCGAGACCGGAAGCGCCGCTTCGCCGCGCGCGAGAAAGACGTTCTGGGCGGTGAAGCAGGCGTACTCGCTCGCACAGATCGCAAGCTGCGCGAGGATGCGGTTGCGCGGCAAAGCCGCGCGGCGCGCGGCGATCAGCCCTTCGAGTTCGCCCGGCGCAAAGCGGCGCGGCGCCCAATCGTCGCTTGCGTCGGTGCGCATTGCCGCGACGAAGAGCCGGTCCTCGCGCGCGCAGGCAAAGGTGTAGCCGAAGAGCGGCAGCGTCGGGGCATCGCCGCGGGCGCGATAGGCCGGTAAGAGCAGCCGCGTATAGCCGGCCGGCAACAGCACCGAAAGCGCCGTGCGCCGCGCCGGCGTTGCGCCGCGGATTCGCGGCGCGCGCCCGGGGAGCAGTGCCGGTACGGTCCCCGGCGGTGCTTCGATCAGTTCGTCGGGCTCCGCCGGACGAACGAACCCGCCATCGGCAAGCGGCTCGGCGCGCTCGTCGAAACGAATCTGCCCGCGCGCGTCGGCATAGGCGAGCCCCGCGCGGCCGGGCGCCGCGATCACCCGCGGGCGCCGAACTCGAGCGGAACCGCTGGCCCTTCGAGCGAGGCCGGGCCGCCGAGTTCCCAGCCGACGACGAGCGTGCCGCCCGGCACTTCCACCCGCACCGGCGAACGCAGCCGTCCGCGCGCGAGGTAGGCGGCCGCGCTCGCGACCGCGCCCGTTCCGCAGGCTTGGGTCGGACCGACGCCGCGTTCGAAATGCGCGACCCGCAGCGCATCGTCGGCGAGCCGCAGCGCAAAGTGCACGTTGCATCCCAAAAAGCGCGGATCCGCCGCGAGCGCGGCACCGTCGCGCGCAACCTCGAGCGCGCCGAAGGCGCGCGCATCGAGCGGGACGACCACGTGCAAGTTCCCGGTTTCGACCCGGATCGCGTCGCGCGGAACCCCGCCGACCACGACCATCTCGCCTTCGAGGCCGGCCGGAAAGCACGGCTGCCCGAGCGTCAAGCGGATCGCCCAGTCGGCGACCCGCGAGCGGATTTCGACCGGGATCGGCCCGGCGTTGGTCGCGACCTCGAAAGCGTCGGGCGCGCCGCGCTCGGCGAGGTAGCGCGCCACGCAGCGCAGACCGTTGCCGCACATCTCGGCTTCACCGCCGTCGGCATTGAAGATGCGCATGCGAGCCTGGGCGAGCGGATCGTCGAGCACGACCAGGATCCCGTCGAAGCCGCGTTCGCCCGCGCGCGCTTCGCACAGTTCGCGCGCAAGGTTGGCGTAATCGCCGATCCGCGCGGGGCGCTCGTCGATCAACACGAAGCGATTTCCCGCGCCGTGCATCGCGAGCGGCGCGACCAGCGGCGCGCTCACCCCTGCGGAAGCGTCAGCGGGGCTTGCGGCGAGATGGTCGAGACCGCGTGTTTGTAGATCAGGTGCATGCGGTCTTCGAACTCGAGCGCGATCGTAAACGAATCGAACTCGCGGACCGTGCCGCGGAGTTGGAAGCCGTTGACGAGGTAGATCGTCACCGGAATCGCGCTGCGGCGGACTTCGGCGAGGTACGCGTCTTGCAAGTGGGCCCGCCGCTCCGGCGGAGCTGCTCCGGTCATCGCCTCGCCATTCGTTCGGTCCCAACGCCGTCCTGCGCTCGCCTACCAGCCCAGGCGCTCGCGCACGAAGCCCTCGAAGCGTTCGGCAGGGAGCCGCACGAGGCCCGGTTCCTTCGCAAACCAGGTGCGCTGGCGCTTCGCGTAACGTCGGGTCGCACGGACCAGCAAGCGCGCAAAGTCGGCGCGGTCGAGTGCGCCGGCGAGATACGCGAATGCCAGCGGATAGCCGACCGCGTCGGCGGCGACCGCCTGCGGCCCGATCCGTTCCGCTTCTTCGGCGAAGCCGGCGGCGAGCTGCCGCGCGACCCGCGCTTCGATCCGGCGATCGAGTTCTTCGGACGCACATTCCAGGTACGTCTTTGCGAACGAGATGCCGCGCGAACGCAACGAGGGCGCAGCCTCTGCGGGGCTCGCCGGCGCGAGCGCGATCTCGAGTGCACGCGCGACCCGGTAGCGGTCACCCGGAGCGAGTTCGCGGGCGCGCTCGGGCGCGCGCGACGCCAGCCACGCGTGCAAGATTTCCGGAGGATGGAGTCGGGCCTCGCGCGCCAGGCGCGCGCGCAACGCCGGATCGCGCGCGGGCGAGAGCGCAACGTCGCCCGCCAGCGCCCGCAGGTAGAAACCGGTCCCGCCGACGACCAGCACGCGCCGTCCGCGTGCGCGGATCGCCGCGATCGCCGCCAACGCATCGGCTACGAATTGGGCCGCGCTGTAGCGCTCGCGCGGATCGAGAAAGCCGACCAGGTGATGCGGAATCCGCGCGCGTTCGGCGGCGCTCGCCGCGGCGGTCCCGATCTCCATGCCGCGGTAGATCTGCCGCGAGTCGGCGCCGACGATTTCGGCATCGTAGCGCGCGGCGAGCGCGAGCGCGAGCGTGCTCTTGCCCGCTGCGGTCGGCCCAGCGAGCAACAGGACGCCGCTCTCGCCGACGCGCCCGCTCGTGGTTGCCATGCGTCATCCTTCGGCGAGGCGACCGGTGCTCATCCGCGAGCATCGGCGCTCGGAAGGGGAACGGGACGCCGAACGCGACCTTCGGACGACATGTCGAATCGCGTCGGGCTCCGCCAAGGGATCGTCTCCGAGCTGACCGTCATCGCGCCGCTGAAACCTGGCGGCGGCGCGAAACTGCGCGCCGTCCTGGCCGCACTCGGCGGCCGCTTCGAACAAGCCGACCTCGTCGGCACGGTTCACGACATGCGTTTCGCATTGCTCGATAACGACAGCAAGCTGTTGTTCGCGACCGCCTACGACGGCGACTGGGATACCTACATCGACGATTTCGCGACCAAGATCCCCGAGGCGATGGACCTCCTGTTTTCCGAAGTCGAGGGCTGGCCCGGGATCGCATCGCCTACGGTCAAGGACTTCATCGCCGAACACCAGCTGACCGCGCTTGCGTGGTATTGCGCCTATCCCGACGCTTCGGTCGCGCAGATTCGGCGCGGAGCGCGGGTGCTGACGGCGGTCGAAAACCTGCTCGACGCCGCCGGCGGGTAGCCGCGCGCTCGACCTCGACGAAATTCAGAGCCCGATCCTGCGGCGGCGGCCCGCGCCCTACGCCGGGTCGTACATCTTCTTGCGGCTCGGCGACCCCGAGAGCGGCCGCGCGTTCGTGCGCAAGCTCGCACCGTACGTCACGTATGCGGCCGACTACGCCCGGCAAACATCGTGGCTCGCGGTCGCCTTTACGTTCGAAGGATTGCGCGCACTCGGACTCCCCGCGGCTTCACTCGCGACGTTTGCCATCGCCTTTCGCGAAGGGATGGCGGCGCGCGCGCCGCGCTTCGGCGACCGCGGCGAAAGCGATCCGGCCAACTGGGAGCAACCGTACGGCCGCGACCAGCTGCACGTCGCGCTGGCGCTGATGGCCGCGACCGAAACGCGTCTGCGCGAAGAACTCGAGTTCGCGCGGCGCAGCGCTGCCGAACTGCCTGGGATCACCGTCTTGCGCCGCGAGGATTTCGCGCAAGTCCCCGGCGGCCGAACGCATCTCGGCTTTCGCGACGGCATCAGCTTCCCGACGATCGAGGGCAACGGCCCGAATCCGCTCCCCGACGGCACGCGTCCCATCGCGGCCGGCGAGTTCGTCCTCGGCTATCCGGGCGAAAGCGGCCGGCCGCTCGCGCTGCCGCAGCCGGAGATCCTCGGCCGCAACGGCAGCTTCGTCGGCTTGCGCAAACTCCACGTGCGGGTCGCCGCCTTTCGCCGCTTTCTGCGCGAGAACGCCACGCCCGCGCTCGCCGAAGAGCTGCTGGCGGCGAAAATGGTCGGACGCTGGCGCAGCGGCGCGCCGCTTGCACTTTCGCCGGAGCGCGACGATCCGGAGGCGGCCGACGATCCGCTACGGGTCAACGCGTTCGGCTATGCCGACGACTCAAGCGGCCTACGCTGTCCGCTCGGTGCGCACGTGCGGCGGATGAACCCGCGCGATGCTCCGCTCGCGGTGCTGAGCGACGTCAATTTGCACCGCATCGTCCGGCACGGCGCAACCTACGGACCGCCGCTCCCCGAGGGCCGGCTCGACGACGACGGAATCGAGCGCGGCATCTTCTTCATCTTCATCAGCGCCCGCGCGCCGGAGACGTTTGAGTTCCTCAAAAGCGAGTGGATCGAAAGCGGCAACTTCGTCGGCCTCGGCGCACAGAAAGACCCGATCGCCGGCGCGAATGACGGGAAGGGCATCTTCACGATACCGCTCCGTCCGATTCGCAAACGCTTGCACGGCCTCGATCGCTTCACGATAACCCGCGGCGGCGCGTACGGCTTCCTGCCGAGCCGCTCGGCGCTGCGCCGCCTAGCCGAACCCTGGAGCTAACGAGCCGTGCAGTTCCTCGCCGAAAGTGCGGATCGCGAACGACGTCGAATTCGCGTCCTTCCGGAGGATGGCCATATGCAAACCGGCCGGGTCAAGCGGTCGTCGCCGACGTCTCACATCCACGCACTCCTTGCCCTCGCGCTGATCGGATGGTTCACTGGGTCATTGGAAACTGCGCTCGCAGCCGGTTCTCTGCCCAAAGCGATGCCGACGGAGAACCCGGCATGCGTTCAAAGTTACGGTAAGGCGTGCAGCGAAGCCATCGGCACCTGGCTACCAAACTATCTGTTTCAATATGACGCCGATCCGTGGCAAACCGGACGGGCGACGCACATCGCAAAGCGAGACGGCTTCGTGTACGAGAACGAAAAGCTGCCGCCCGCACAATTCCTCGGCGTCGAAGGACCGTTCGACGGAACGTTCTTTGTCCACGGCGACGCCGGGCCCCCAAGGGGCCGCGTCGTGTACGACTACGTCCACCGCATCGCACTGTACGAGCAAGGCTGCTGTGCGGCGGACGAGGTGGTGGCGGCCCTCGGTGCGCCTCCGCCCCCCAAGCGCGTGATTTCGAAAGACCTCAGCGGGCTTCGCACCGTTCGCGGAATTCGTTTCGGCATCACGCCGGCGGCCGTCATCGCTATCTACGGCAAAGCTCCGCTCCAGCCGATCGCCTACCACCCGGATCTACGCCTTCTGGCGTATACGACATGGCCGGCGTCGAACACTCACTGGGCGCATAGCCCCTGTGGGCAAATGGAAAATTTTGTGTTCCGCCATGGGCGCCTCGCGTTCATTCAGTTCGGGAATGGCTGCTGAAGTCACGCCGGTCGCCGGACGGAAGCGCCTCCATCCACTCGTCGCCCTGCGCAGGCGCGCACCCGTCGTTGCGCGACCTCGGGCGGGCATGGTAGACTCGCACGGTTGCGACGCGGGATCGAGCGGCGCAGGTCGAGGAGGAGCGGTTCGATGGCCAAGCGGTGCGACGTCTGCGGGAAGGGGCCGATGGCGGGCAACAACGTCAGCCACGCCATGAATAAGACGCGCCGCCGCTGGCTGCCCAACCTGCAGCCGGTGCGGGTCGACGAGCGGGGCGTCCACAAGACCCTCAAGGTCTGCACCCAGTGCCTGCGCTCGCGTAAGGTCTCGCGCGCCGTCTAGCCTTTGCCGTGGCGGCGGCACTGCTAACCGCCGCCCCGTTCGCCGGCTGTAGCCCGAGCGCGGCGCAGCTCGGCGCGCAGGCCGACCGGCGTGACGGGACCCAGGTCTTTTCCTGGCTCCTCGGCGACCAGCCCTCGGCCGTGGTCGTGCTCGGCGCACCGGTGAGCCTTGCCTCCCGACTGCTTCCCCAGAGCCGGGTCATTGCGGCGACCGCGCATCCCTGCGAGCAGACGCGGCGTTCGCACGCGTTGCTCGTCGTTGTCGGTCCGGCCGCCCAGGGCGCGAGCCGCGACTTGCTGCTGGACTGCGGGGTCGCGCTTTACCGCGACCGCGGCGCGCTCGTCGAGGCTCCGCGCTGAGGGCGGCATCGGCGTCGCCGGCGGAAGCCGACTCAGCGCAGGTGCTCGAAGCCACCCGGTTCGAGCAGGCGGCTCGTGCCCCCAGCACCGAGCAGGCGAACACCGCTCCCGGCGATCAGCGTCCCGATCCCGAGCAGCGGTTTTCGGAAATGGGCCCGGAAGCACTCGGCCAGATGCCCGAAGGCCCGGCGTGCGACCGCGACCAGCAACTCGAAATCTTCGCCGCCGTCAAGCGCGTACTCGAGCGGGTCGTCGCCGAGAGCGCGCGCGACGGCCTCGGCGGCCGGATCGATCGGTACGCCGAGCAGCTCGGCTCCGCAACCGCTCGCACGGGCCAGCCGTCCGAGATCGGTCGAAAGCCCGTCGGAGAGGTCGACCATCGCGCGGACGTTCCGCGAGGCCGCGAGCCACCGTCCTTCAGCGACCCGCGGTTCCGGCCGCGCGAACGCTTCCGCGGCGCGGCGCGCGAGCGCCTCGCCGACCGGCGCGTCGCGTTCGAGCAACGCGAGCCCTGCCCGGCTCGCACCGAGCGGCCCAGTTACGGCGAGCACGTCGCCGGGGCGCCCACCGTCCCGGCGCGCAAGTCGCGAGGGCGAGACCTCCCCCACGACGGTCAGCGACAAGAACAGCACCGGCGCCCCGACGATATCGCCGCCGACGATGCGCGCGCCGTGCCGGGCCGCCAGCGCCGCCATCGCACGATAGGCCTCGACGACCAGCGGCGCGTCGCCTGCGGCGGGGATTCCGAGCGCGACCGTTGCAAGCACCGGGCGCGCGCCCATCGCCGCCACGTCCGAGAGGTTCGCCGCCATCGCGCGGTGGCCGATCTCGCCGCCGCTCATGGCGCGCGTGCGAAAGTGCACGCCGTCGACCAGCGCGTCGCTCGAGATGACGGAGAGATGCGAGCGCGACGGTCGCCAGGCGGCGGCGTCGTCGCCGATCCCAAGCACGATCCGGCGCGGCTGGGGTCCCGGCCGCAACTCCTGCGCGACCTCCGCCAGCGCCGCGATCAGTTCATCTTCGCCGAGCGCCGTTTGTTTCAGTGCGCGAGCGCTCGCGGTTCGCCGATGGCGCGCAGAGCCCGCAGTTCCTTGCCCGGCTCGCGTGCACCGAAGATGCTCGAACCCATCACGATCGCGTCGACCCCGGCCGCCACGACCTCGGCGATGTTGGCGCGACCGACGCCGCCGTCGATCTCGAGTTCGCAGGAGGGATTGCGGGCATCGATCAGCGCACGCGCTTCACGCACTTTGCGCAGCGCGTTCGGGATGAAGCTCTGGCCGCCGAAGCCGGGGTTCACGCTCATCACGAGTAAGAGATCCATATCCTCGATCACGTCTTCGAGCATCGCAACCGGCGTCGAAGGGTTGATCGCAACGCCCGCGCGCGCACCGAGCGAGCGAATGAACACCAGCAACCGTTGCAGATGGATCGTTGCCTCGGGGTGCACGGTGATGACGTCGCAGCCGGCCTTGCGAAAGTCTTCGACGTAGCGTTCGGGCTCGACGATCATCAGGTGGGTGTCGAACGGGAGCGGCGAGAGCTTGCGCAGATCGCCGATGATCTTCGGTCCCCAGGTGAGATTGGGAACGAAGCGTCCGTCCATCACGTCGAGGTGAAGGTAGTCGGCTCCGGCCGCCTCGACGATGGCGATCTGCTCGGCAATCGTTGCGAAGTCGGCAGAGAGCAGCGAGGGAGCGATCTTCATGGGCCTCGTAGGTCCTTCAAGACGGCGGCGGACGGGTGCGAACCCGCGCGCGGTGGTGGAAGGGTTTGTTTCTCTTCGAGCGGCGGTTCGACCCCGAGCGTGGTCGAGCCCAGCAACTCGCCGTTGACGTAGAGGTCGAGTTCCGCGGTCCCGATCGCGGTGACCGTCAGATCGAGCCGCGCGTGCGGCAAGGCGTCGCCTTCGTAGACGGCGCGGCTGCCGGTCTCGTCGCGCAGCACGACCCGAACCGGCTCGGGTTGCGCGCCGGCATTCGCCCCGGTCCCGCTCGCGGCCGCGCCCGTGGGATCGGGCTGCGGGACCGTGACGATCGCGCGGACCTGCCGCACGAGGTACCCCGCTTCGCGTGGACCGGCGCTCACTTGCAGCGAGAGGGTCTGGGTCGGGTCGATCTCCTTGCCCGGCGCGGGTCGCTGACGGACGACGAGCCCGCGCGGCGGTCCGAAGCGGCCGAACGGCGTCCACACGACTTGCCCGAGCAGCACGTGCGCATCACCGATCCGTGCGCGCGCGTCGTCGAGCGAAAGCCCGGTCACGTTCGGGACCCGCAGCACGCCCGAACCGCCGGCGGCGAGGTCGAGTTCGACGACCGTGCCGGCCCGGACGGAGGTTCCCGGGAGCGGGACCTGCGCGACCACGAAGCCCGCCGGGACCGTGTCGCTCGAGACCAAGCGCGTCTTGCCGAGCGCGAGTTTCCGGCCGGCAAGGGCAAGGCCGGCCTCGCCCTGCGACTCGAAGCGCAAGTCCGGCATCGCTTCCACCTGCGCCCCGCTCGAGACGACGAGCGAAATGCGGCGTCCTTCGCGCACGCTCGTCCCGGCTTGCGGATCTTGGCGAATCACGACGTTCTTGGGGACCCGGTCGCTCGGCTCGCGCTCGGCGACGGTCGCCTGCACGTTCACGCGCGCGGCCGCCCGGATCGCGTCGGGGAGCGGCAAGCCGACCAGTACCGGCGTCGCCGTAACTGCCGCCGCCGGACTGAAGAACGTCACGATTGCGTGCGAGAACCAGGCCGCGGTCCCGACGAACGCCGCCAGCGCGAGCGCGAAGAACCAGTCCTGCCGCGCCAACCACGAGGTCGCCGGCACGGCCTCGCCGGGCACGTCAGGCGAGCGCTTCGAGCTGCGCGAGGTCGAGTTGCGCGTTGGTGTACACCCGCTGGACGTCTTCGTGCTCTTCGAGCGCATCGAGAAAGGCGAGGAGCGCGCGCACGTGCTCCGCATCGGGCGCGACGGTCTGCCGCGCCACCACGCCGAGCACTGCCGCCCGCACGCGCAAACCGCCCGCGGCCAGCGCGTCGCGCGCGGACGCAAGCGAGCCGGCTTCGGTCACGACGAGCGAGCGCCCCTCGGCCTCGCCCTCGTCGAAGCGCACGTCGACGACGCCGTCGACGAGCGCCGCTTCGAGCAAGCCGTCTTCGTCGAAGGCGCCGTTATCGACTTCGACGAGCCCGCGCGGCTCGAACATCCAGCCGACGCTGCCGCTCTCCCCGAGCGCTCCACCGTGACGCGAGAAGAGATGGCGCAAGTCGGCGGCGGTGCGGTTGCGGTTATCGGTCGCGGCGTCGGCGATCACCGCGATCCCGGCCGGACCGTAGCCTTCGTAACGGATCTCCTCGATCTCGCGCCCCTCTTCGGCGCCGCTCCCGCGGGCGATCGCGCGCTTGACGTTCTCGTGCGGCATGTTGTGCTCGCGCGCGCGCTCGATCGCGAGCTTCAGCCGCGAGTTGGCTTCCGGATCGGGGACGCCGCCCTTGGCCGCAAGCGTAATCTCTTTCGAGAGCTTGGTAAAGAGCGCACCGCGCTGCGCGTCGGCTTTGCCCTTCCGCAGCTTGATGTTGTGCCACTTGCTATGTCCGGACATCGTGCCTCAGTGACCGGGATGCGGGTTGATCCAGTTGTTGCCCTCGAGCCCCGTCAACATCCTCGCGTTCCAAGCGTCGTAGGTGATCGGGGTCCCGGCCAGCACCGGGTACCAAAAGACGAAGGCCCCGACGACCGCGATCAGCCAGGCGCCGACCACGACCCGCGGCCAACTGGTCGTGCCGCTCCCGAGCCGGGCGCCCAGGCGCCACAGACGCTGGCAGAGCAGGGCGTCGGCGAGCACGATGATCGGCAGATTCGGGATGAAGTTGTACTCGAAATCGATCCGCGGCGAGATCATCCAGGGGAGCCACTGGAAGAAGTAAGCGATGAACAGCAGCGCGTAGCCCTTGTGCCGTTCGCGCCAGGCGATCCAGCCCATGAACGGGACCGCGATGAGCCCCGTCCACCACATCAACGGGTTGGGAAGCGCCACAATTTCCGAAACGCAGCAGGCGCTGTTGACGTGCGTCTTCGCATACTCGCCAAGTGCCGTGTAGTAGTAGGTGATCGGGATCTCGAGGATCGGCCACTGCCACCACTTCGAAGAATACGGGTGGGTATCGTGCGCCACGGTCACCGCGTGGTAGATGTACATCTGCCGCTGCAGTTCGATCAGGTCCGCGAGACTATGGCCGAGCGCAAAGTACGGGAGATAGCTGAGCCAGTAGACCGTAGCGCCCAAAAAGAGCACGACCGCAACCACGAGGTCGGGCGAAAACCCGAAGGGATTCCCCCACAGCGCGGGCGCGCGGCGCGCACCGGCGACACCGAGGGCCCGCAGCACCGGCGCCCACCAGCGCTGCGAGACGACGACCGCCACGACGAAGAATACGAGAATGAAATCGAAGAGCCCGTTCCACTTCGCGGCGCCGGCCGTCCCGGCTGCTAGGCCGAGCAGGACGAGCCACAGGATCCAATCGCGCCGTCCGTCGCCGGCCGCACGTCCGTCGACCGCGAAGCGTCCGTCGGTCGTAAAGGTGCCCTCGCCGTCGTCGCTTGCGTAACGCAGTGAGCCGTCGCGGGCGTAGCGCGCCTGCAGGCCCTCGGCGCGGTGCACGAGCGCGCCGCCATCGGCGACCGTTGCGTCCCCCGTTTGCAACGTACCGCCGCGGAGCCCGAGCGTGCCGCCGTCGGCCAAGAGGAATGTCCCGCGTTCGATCCGCGAGCCGTCCGCATAGGAGACGGTTTTCTCCCCGTCCGCTCGTGGAGCGAGCAGCCGCGCGAGCGCATACGCCCCGAGAAAGAGGTAAACGAAAGTCACGGCGTGCGCCGCGAAATCCTGGCCGCGCGCGATCAGGAGCGAGCCGAGCGCGGCCACGACCGCACCGCCGAGCGCGGCGAGCGCGACCCGCTGCAGCGAACGCCGCTCGAGCAGCGGCGCGACCCGCACCTGCGAGGCGAGCGTGAAACGATAGGCGGCGTACAGCGTCAGCAGACAGGTGAGGCAGACGGTGATCTCCGGCGTCGCGATCCGCGACTGCACGAAGTGAAAGCCGTCGAAGGTCATCAGCGCCGCCGCGACCGAGGCGAAGCCGCTCGAGCCCAGCAGGCGCTTGGCGAACGCGTAGGTCAGCAACACGACCAGCGCCCCGACCACGACGTTGAGAAAGCGCCAGCCCTGCGACGTATCGCCGGCTCCGTGCAGACCGCCGAAGAGCCACATCGAGGCGGTGATCACGAGCTTCGTGAGCGGCGGATGGGTGAACTCGAAGATATCCTTGTGCTTGAGATATTCTTCGCCGGCCCGCGCGTAGTAGATCTCGTCGAAGTATTTGGTTACCGGATAGGCGTAGCCGTACCAGCAAATCAAGAACGAGAGCACGCTCCAACCGAACGCCGCCCACCAATCGCGCACCGTCATCGCGACGGTCCCCTCGCGCGGCGAGAACCAGGCGCGCGCCGTAGCGCCGATCCGGGCCAGCGCTTCGGCCGGATTGAACTTCTCGAGGGCGTCCTCGCCGCTGCCGAGAAAGGCGTAGCCGAGGTAAAAGAAGGTCGCGACGTTGAGCCAGGCCGCCGGCCGGCTCACGAGCGGCATGAGGTTGGTCGCATCGACGCCCGCACCTTCGAGGTGGACTTCCATCACGTGCAGGTAGTCGAGCGAGTAGAACAGGTTCGCGAGCAGGGTCAGCGAGAGCACGATCGCCGCGTACAGGTAGCGCCGCCGATAGAAGATCAGCGGAATGCAGAATGCGAGTGCATCGAAGATGTAGCGTTCGTGCATGCGCGTCAGCAACAAAAAGTACGCGAGGCCGAGCAGCATCGCGGCCTCGAGCGGTGCGATCGCATCGCGGCGCTGCACGGCCCGCGAGACGACCAACAGGATCGCCGCGACGAACAGCCCGATCCCCCAGACGTACTCCGGCAAGCCGTAGGTGTGCCCGCCGATCACGAGGTTCGGAACCAGCGTCGAATCGGGTTCCCAGAAGCGATGGATCACCATCACGTAGAGATTGAAGGCGTTGACCGAGTTGTACGCATAGACGTTCGAGGCGTACGCGTAGCGATCGTAAAGCCAGCCGTACTGAAAGAACGGATTCGCGCCGGCATGGAAGACCAGCGCCAACGCGTACGCGAGCACGAACGAGGCGACGATGCCCAGGCCCGTGCCCCAGAGGCGTCGCGCACGGACCGCGGCGTCGTCGGTCGCGAACGTGAACGCGAGCAGGACCGGAACGAGCACGATCGCAGGCGGCTTGATGAGGATCGAATAGGCGACCAACAACCAAGCAGCGGCCAGCAGCCCGGTCGCACGCGCCGTTTCCGGCCGTGCCGAATCGACCGTCAGCAGCAGCGCCCCGAGCGCGAAGGCGGCGGCGACGGAATCGACTTGGCCCCAGTAGGCCGAGATGAAGATCGTGGCCGGATCGAAGGCGAAAAAGGCTGCCGCTCCGAGTGCCCACAGGCGCGACGCGAAGCGGCCCACCAGCGCGTACACGATTCCCGCGCAAGCCAGATCGGCCACGATCCCGGGCAGCTTGACGAAGATTTTGAGGATGCCGTAGCTCGGATCGGCGTGGACGAGTTCGCGGTAAAGGTGGCCGACTGCCGCCAAGATCAGAAAGTAGCCGGGCGGATAGTCGGCAAAACCAGCGCTCGCGTAAAAGTCCCGGAGCGCGTGATCGGCGAGGGTGAGCGTCCAGCTCTCGAAGGTCGAGACGTCGCTTCCGAAGCCGCCGGCGCCGACGAAGAGCATGCGCACCGCGAAGGCGGCGACCAGCACGCCGAAGAGCGCGTACGGCGCCGACGCTTGCTTCTGCTCCGGGCGTTCGCCCGCGAGCGCCGCGCTACGCAATACGGCGGGCCCCTTCGGCAAAGAATCGCTGAATCGAGCCCCCCGCATCCAGGTGCGCCGTCCGCGCGAGCGCTTCGGCCTCGGCGATGGCGCGATCGTGGGCCGCGTCGGCGGCGGTGCGTGCGCCGAGCCGGTCGAGGGCCGCGATCACCTCGCCGACGCCGGTCGGCTCGATCCGCGAGCGCCGGTCGTACGCGTGCGCGACGATCTCGCGGTCGCGCGACGGCGCGGTCCCGAGCGCCCATACGATCGGAAAGCTCCACTTGCGGCGCGCGATATCGGCGCCCGACGGTTTGCCGGTCACTTCGGCCGAGCCCCACGTGCCCAATTCGTCGTCGCGAATCTGAAAGGCGCGGCCGTAGGCGCGGCCGAGCTGCCCGTACGCTTTGGCTCGCTGCGCATCGGCGCCGGCGGCGAGCGCGCCCAGTTCGGACGAGGCCGCGAACAGCGCGCCGGTCTTGTCCGAGATCATCTCGAGGTATTGGTCCATGGTGACGGCAGCGCTCGTCTCGAACCCGATGTCGAGGCCCTGACCTTCGCACATCCGCAGATTCGCTTCGTGCAGCACGCCCAGCATCTCGACGACGCGTCCAGCCGGCACGACCGCCTCCTCGTGCAACAGCGTCAGGTAGCTGATCGCGCACAGGGCATCGCCGGTATTGATGCCGTGCGGGATCCCGAAGCGCGCCCAGGTGGTCGCACGGCCGTGACGTCGCTCGTCCGAATCTTCGATATCGTCGTGAATCAGCGAGTAGTTGTGCAGCAGTTCGATCGCGGCGGCCGCATCGAGCGCGCACTCGAGCGCACCGCCTTCTTCGAGCGCGGTGCGCAAGAGCAACTGCGGCCGCAGACGTTTGCCGGTGCGCAAGGCGCCCGATATATCGTACCCGAGGTGGTAGCGGATCATCTCGTAGACCGGGGACGATCCGCGATACCGTTCGAGGGTCCGTGCGAGGTGAGCCTCGATCAGGCTAGCCAGCTCGACGGCCGAGTTCCTCCATTCGCGCTTCGACGCGGTCGACGAGCCAACCCGGGGTCGAGGCTCCCGACATCAAGCCGGCCACGTCGATCCCCTCGAACCACGATGGCTGCAGCTCGTCCGGTCCCTCGACGTGATACGAACGGGCGCCGTGCATGGCGGCGAGTTCCGCTAGGTGGCGTGTGTTCGCGGACGATTTTCCGCCGACCACGATCATCATCTCGACGGACTGCGCGAGTTCTTCGGCTTCGGCTTGGCGGTTGTGGGTATCGGTGCAGATCGTGTTGACGGCGCGGACCTCGTGGTACTTCGCGACCAGCCGTTTGACGATCTCGGTGAAGGCCGTCCCGGACCAGGTCGACTGCACGACGACCCCGACGCGGCTGGCGCGCGGGAGCTCGTCGACGTCTTCGGGCGTTTGGATGCACCAGGCGCCCGGAACGTGCGAGAGCGTGCCCTTCACTTCGGGGTGATTCGGATCGCCGACGACCAAAATCTTGTAGCCGTCGGAGCGCAAGCGCTCGGCTTGCACGTGGATCTTGGTCACCATCGGGCAGGTCGCGTCGACGATCTCGAGCCCCTTGCCTTGCGCCTTTTCGAAGACTTCGACCGGCAAGCCGTGCGCGCGCACGAACAGCGTTCCGGCCTCGACCTCGTCGATCGAATGCGCGTTTTGCAGGCCCTTCTGCGCGAGCGATTCGACCATTTGCGGATTGTGGACGATGTGGCCGAGGGTCGTGACCATCTCGCGGGCGGCCACCGTCTCCTCGGCCTTTTTCAGCGTGATCGCCACACCGAAACAGAATCCTTGCGTCTTTGCTTTCTTAATGATCACCGAGCGTCTCCCCGAGCGCGTAGATGCGCCTCATGATCTCATCGGTTGCCTTCGACAACTCTTCGCGAGTCGCTTTTTGCTTGTTCCCAAAAGCGAACGGCTCGCCGAAGGCGACCGCGACCTGGCGCGAGCGGCGCAGGTCCCGCGTCCCGGCGAGGTAGGCGGGTACGACCGGGACACCCGTCCGAAAAGCGAGCATCGCGGAACCGAGTTGCGGGCGGACGCGCCCTTCGCGGTTCCGAGTTCCTTCCGGGAAAATCCCGAGCGCGAGCCCCGCCTCGAGGGCGCCGAGCGCACGCCGAAACGCGCCGAGGTCGCCGCGCGAGCGGTCGATGGGAAATGCACCGAGCGTGCGGATCGTCGGTCCGAGGACCGGGATCGAGAATAGTTCGCGCTTGGCGAGGTAGGCGACCGGCCGCGGCATCGCGGCCCCAAGCAGCGGCGGATCGAAGTACGAGACGTGGTTGGCGACCACGATCATCGCCTCCGACTTCGGAACGCGCTCGGCGCCGTAGACGCGCAGCCGCCAGCCGAGCCGGAAGAATCCCACGACGACGCTACGAGAGAATGCGTAGAATCGCCGGTTCACGCAGCTACGGCGTGTACGCGTTCGACGATGCGGGCCACGACGTCGGCGGCCGAAAGGTCGCTTGCGTCGATCACGAGGGCGCCCGGCGCCTGGCGTAGCGGCCCCACGGTTCGGTTTTCGTCCTCGTAGTCGCGGCGGCGCAGCTCGGCGAGGACCCGTTCCGGCGCGAGCGGCTGGCCGGCGCGGGCCAGTTCGGCGGCTCGCCGCTCGGCCCGTGCCTCGAGCGAAGCGGTCAGGAAGACTTTGACCGGCGCCGCCGGCAGGACGACCGTCCCGATGTCGCGACCGGCCATCACGACCGGCCCCTCGCTTGCGATGGCGCGCTGTTGCGCGACCAGGAGTTCGCGGATTCCCGGCAGAGCCGCGACCGCGGCGGCCAGCGGGCTCAAGTCGTCGCCGTAGAGTTCGTCGCCCAGTTCCTGCTCGCCGAGCCAAATCCGGAAGCCGCGCGGCGCGGCGCGGTCCGTGGCGGCGCGGACCGGCCGTTGCGCGAGCGCCCCGACGAGCCCCGCCTCGTCGTGCGGATCGATCCCGCAGGTGCGCGCGAGCAGCGCGACCGCGCGGTACATGGCGCCCGTGTCGAGATAGAGGTAGCCGAGTTCTCGCGCCAGGGCGCGGGCGACCGTCGTCTTTCCGCTACCGGCGGGTCCGTCGATCGCGACCTGCGCTGCGTGGGACATGCGAGGCTTCGCCGTTCGCCCCGGACCGTTTGCACCCTGGGAAGGGTGGTCTCCCGGGCTCGGCCGTAGCGCGCGCCGAAGCCCGCGCCGATGGCCAAGGTGCGCACGACGTTCTTCTGCTCGAGTTGCGGGAACGAGTCGCCGCGCTGGCTCGGGCGCTGTCCAGCCTGCGACGCCTGGAACAGCTTCGCCGAGGCGCCCTCGCCGGCCGCGACCTCGCGGGCGAGCGGTCGCGCGGCCAGAGCGACCGCCCGCAGCCGAACGGCTCCGCTTGCGCCGGTCAGGCTCGGGGAGATCGAGCTGGGGGCGGTCGCGCGGATTGCGAGCGGGATGCGCGAGTTCGACGGACTGCTCGGCGGCGGGATCGTGCCCGGGAGCCTGGTGTTGCTCGGTGGTCCGCCCGGGAGCGGGAAGTCGACGCTGATGCTGCAGCTCGCGGCGCGGCTCGCGCGCGCGGATGCGCCCGCGGTCTACGTGTGCGGTGAGGAATCGGCGGCGCAGACGAAGTTGCGCGCGCTACGCGTCGGCGCGGGCGACGATTTGCTGCTCTTTCCTGAAACGGACCTGCACGCGGTGCTCGATGCGCTCGAACGGATCCGGCCGCGCGTGGTCGTGATCGATTCGATCCAAACGGTCGCGCTCGGCGAACTCGAAGCAGCCGCCGGCAGCGTCGCGCAAGTGCGCGAGTGCGCGGGCGCGCTGCTCGCCTACGCGAAGCGCAGCGGCGCCGCGGTCTTCATCGTCGGCCACGTCACCAAAGACGGCGCGATCGCGGGGCCGCGTTTGCTCGAGCATCTCGTCGACACGGTCTTGTACTTCGAGGGCGAGGGCGCGACCGAACATCGGCTCGTGCGCGCGCACAAGAACCGCTTCGGGAGCGTCGACGAGATCTGCGTGTTGCGGATGGACGAGCGCGGGCTGCACGAAGTCCCCAACCCCTCGGCACTCTTTCTCGGGCACGCGGGCCCGGACGCGCGTCCGAGCGGCTCGTGCGTGACGGCCTGCATCGTCGGCTCGCGCCCGGTGCTCGTTGAAGTGCAGGCGCTCACCAGCGACGCCAGCTACGGGACGCCGCAGCGGATGGTCGCCAACCTCGACCGCGCGCGCCTGACGATGATCCTCGCGGTCCTCGAACGGCACGGCGGCCTCGCGCTGGGAGCCTGCGACGTCTACGCCTCGGTCGCGGGCGGTTTGCGGATCGGCGAACCGGCCGCCGACCTCGGGGTCGCGCTCGCGGTCGCCTCCGCCTTTCGCGGCCGCTCGCTCGCACCGGGAACGGTCGCCTTCGGCGAACTCGGCCTCTCCGGTGAAGTTCGCCCCGTCTCCGCGCGCACGCGCCGGATCGCCGAGGCGCGCCGCCTTGGATTCGGCACGCTCTACGGCCCGAGCGGCGGCGAACGCGAACCGGGATATGTGGCCGTTGCGGAGATCGGGGCCGCGCTCTCGGCGGCGCTGGGGTGAACGACGGACGCGGTCCTGCTTGACGACGCTCTACCTCCTGACATATGCTGCGGCATAGGCTGACTGGAGGCGAGCGTGAACGAACGGCGGGTCAGACTTTTCAAAAACGGCCGCAACCAAGCGGTCCGCATTCCGCGCGAGTTCGAGCTTCCCGGGGAAGACGCCGTCATCCGCAAAGAAGGCGAGCGGCTGATCATCGAGCCGGCGACGCCGCACTCTTTGCTGGCGGTTCTCGCCACGCTCGCGCCGTTCGAGGAAGAATTTCCGACGATCCGCGACTTGCCCCTCGACGGCGTCGATCTCTGATGCGCTTCCTGCTCGATACCAACATCGTCTCCGACCTGATCCGCCATCCCCGCGGACGGGCCGTGGAGCGCCTTCGCGCAGTCGGTGAATCGCGAGTATGCACCAGCATCATCGTGGCCGCCGAATTGCGCTACGGCGCCGCGAAGAAGCAATCGACGCAACTTTCCGCTGCGCTCGAAGCCGTGCTGGGGAGCCTCGACGTGCTGCCATTCGAATCGCCGGCCGACGTTGCGTACGGCTTGATCCGCACACGCCTCGAGCAAAGCGGGAACACCATCGGCGGCAACGACCTCCTGATCGCCGCACAAGCAGTTGCGCTCCGCTATACGATCGTGACCGACAACGAGCGCGAATTTGGCCGAATCGCCGGACTTCCACTCGAGAACTGGTTGCAGAGTATCTGACGAGAAAGACTCCGGCAATTGCGCCCATGAAGTTCTTCGAGTGCGTGCCCAACGTCAGCGAAGGGCGCGATTCGGCAGTGATCGACGCCTGCGCGCGGGCGATCGAGGGGGCCGGAGTGCGGCTTGCGGATCGCTCGAGCGACCCGGTGCATCATCGCAGCGTTTTCACCTACTTCGGCGACGCCGAGATCGTCGTTGCGGCTTCGGCCGCGCTCGCCCGCGTGTGCCTCGAACGCATCGATCTGCGCATCCAGCGCGGGGCGCATCCACGGATCGGCGCGCTCGACGTGTTGCCGTTCGTTCCATTCGGCGATGCAACGCTCGCCGATGCGGCCGCCGTGGCGCGCATGGCAGCCGAGGCGATCTGGGAAGCGACCGGGATCCCATCGTTTCTCTACGGCGCGGCGGCAACGAGCGCGGAGCGCCGCGAATTGCCGGCGCTGCGGCGCGGTGGATTCGAGGGGCTGCTCGCAAGCGGCGGACCGCTCGGGCCGCCCGACGTCGGCACGGTTGCCGCGCATCCGAGCGCCGGAGCCTGCGCGGTCGGCGCACGCAACGTGCTGGTCGCCTTCAACGTGGTGCTCGCGAGCGACGACCTCGCACTCGCGAAGCGAATCGCGCGGCGCATTCGTGAGCGCGACGGCGGCCTGCCCGGCGTCCGGGCGCTCGGCATCGCGCTCGCACAGGGACGCGTGCAAGTTTCGTGCAACCTGCTCGACGTCGGCGCGACGCCACTCGATCTCGTCCGCGATCTGGTCGCGCGCGAAGCGGCGCATGCGGGTGTCGCCGTCGCCGGCTGCGAGTTGATCGGGCTCGTTCCGCGCGCGGCGCTCGCCGCGGTCGTCGCGCGCAAGCTCGGCTGCGAGGCTGAGGCACTCGCGCCGCTTGCGCAGCCGGCGGAGTCCTCGTCGCGGACGGCGGCGAATCCGCCCTGACCATGGCGAGCAGCGCGACGAGCCAAGCGACGTTCACGACCGTCGATCCCGCGAGCGGAGAGGTGCTGGCTCGCTACGCGCTCCACGACGACGCGCAGATCGAAGCTGCGCTGGCGCGCGCGCAGGCTGCCTTCGAACGACAGCGCCGTGCGCGTCTTAGCGAACGGACGGCGCTCTTGCGCCGCCTTGCAACGCGCCTGCGCGAAGCGAAGACGGTCCTTGCGACCCTCGCGAGCCACGAGATGGGCAAGCCGATCGCCGAGAGCGAGGCCGAAGTCGAGAAGTGCGCGTGGTGCTGCGAGCTCACGGCGGATGCTGCGAACGCGTGGCTCGCCGATGAGGTCGTCGCGACCGATGCGCAGCGAAGCTACGTTGCCTTCCGTCCGCTCGGACCGATCCTAGCGATCATGCCCTGGAACTTTCCGTACTGGCAGGTCTTCCGCGCCGCCGTTCCGGCGCTCGCGGCCGGCAACACCCTGGTGCTCAAGCACGCACCGAACGTTTGCGGAACTGCACTCGCCATCGAACGGACCTTCCTCGAAGCCGGTGCCGAGTCGGGCGTGCTCGGCGCGCTGTTCATCGAGCCCGAACGCGTCGCGGGGATCATCGCGGACCATCGCGTCGCCGGGGTCACGCTGACCGGCAGCACGCGCGCGGGCGGCGCGGTGGCGGCGCTCGCCGGGGGTCATCTCAAGAAGAGCGTGCTCGAACTCGGCGGTTCCGACCCGTTCGTGGTGTTGGCCGACGCCGATCTCGCTGCGGCCGTTGCGACCGCGATTCGCGCACGTTTCCAGAACGCGGGACAGAGCTGCATCGCGGCCAAACGGTTCATCGTCGAACGGTCGCGTTACGACGAGTTCGTCGAGCGTTTCGTCGCCGCTGCGCGCGCGCTGCGCGTCGGAGACCCGCTCGACCGCGCGACCCAGATCGGACCGCTAGCCCGCGCCGACCTGCGCGACAATCTCGCGCGACAGTTGGCCGCATCGCGCGCGAGCGGCGCGCGCTTGCTGCTCGGCGGCGAACCGCTTGCGCGGCCCGGCTTCTTCTTCGCCCCAACCGTCCTCGTCAGTGTCCCTTCCGATGCCCCCGCGCTCTGCGAAGAGACCTTCGGGCCGCTCGCCACGATCGTCCCGGCGCGCGACGCCGACCACGCACTTGCGCTCGCCAACGCCACCGAATACGGCCTCGGCGCGAGCCTTTGGACGCGCGATCTCGAACGCGCGGAGGCGTTCGCCGCGCGCATCGAGAGCGGCGCCGTCTTCGTGAACGCGATGACCGCCTCCGACCCGAGAATCCCCTTCGGCGGCATCAAACGCAGCGGCCACGGTCGCGAACTGGGAATCCTCGGAATCCGCGAGTTCACGAACGCACAGACGGTCTCGATCGCGCAGAGCTAACCGGCCATCGTCGCCGCCTTAGAAGCGGCCCGGCCGGCGCTCGTAAGGCACCTTCCGCCCGCGGTCCGAGCGCCGGTTCACGACGACATACGTCGCTATTTGCGCATCGTCGAAACCCGAGGATTGGCCGGCGATGGCCGGAGGCCGCGCGAGCGGCACCGCATCGAACTCAGCCGGGCCGCCATCGACGCAATTGATCATCGCCCCATTCTCGCCCGGCGGCATCACGCTCGGACCGGGCGACCGCGGTGGGCCGTCGATCGAGCCTTGCCGCTTCCGATCATCCGCAGCCAGGAGGTGCGTTCGCGGGCCGGAGAGACCAGCGGACGCAAGCGCACGATCGCCGCGCGCAGCGTCCTCCGATAGGTCGGGTCGGTCGCCGCCCTCACCATCAGCGCGGCGCACGCCGCAGTGTCGCCGACGGGGAAGTAACCCGGATACGAGCGGCCGAGGATGCCGACGTTCCCCCCAATGCGCGAAGCGACGACCGGGATGCCCGCGGCGATCGCCTCGCAGAGCACGTTCGCGCCGCCTTCCATCTTCGAGGGAAGCACCAGCAGGTCGCAACGTCGCAGCCAACCGTGAGCGCGAGCAGGTGAAAGCTCGCCGAGCCAGCGATAGCGCGGCTCGCGCCGCTCGAGCGCGAGCGCGCGCGCGGCGTAGGCGGGATCCAGTGCGCCGCCGATCTGCAAGACCCGCAGCGGCAGCGCGCGCGGCACGAAGCGGAGCGCGTAGCCTGCGCGCAGCGGATCCTTGACGGCTCGCAGATGTCCGATGACGCACACGGTGAACGGCTCGCGAGCCGTGCCGGCTGGCGCCGGCGCAACCGTCGCCGATTGCACGATCGCGACCGCTTTGCGGCGCAGCGCCCGCGGCAGTGCGGCGATCCCGGCGGGTTGCAAGGTGATCAGACGCGTCGCCACGTGCAGCGCGCGCAGCGCGAGTTTGCTTTTCGGAAGGTCGCGATAGAGATCGGTCCCGGTCAAGACGACGATCAGCGGACGGTCGGGGTGTGCGGCCGCGAACGCGAGCGCCGAGCGGCCGCTGCGCTTCGCGTGCAAGGCGACGAGCGCATCGAGGTCCTCGCCGCCGTAGCGTTCGAGCAGGCGCACCCGATTGCCGGCCGAGCGGAAGAAGCGCGCGTAGCGGCGCGCGCTGACGCCGTTACCGCTCGAGCGGGCCCCCGCAGGATAGACGATACCGATCGTCACGCCCCGGCGTCCAGGGGGGTGCGGCGCCGCGCCGAAGCGCAGCTGTGGGGTATACGATGTCGACCGAAACGACCACCGTCCAAGCCGGAGCCGCGCTCCGCGGCGAACCCGCTGCTCCGGGCGCGCTTGCCGCCGACCTGCGCGATGCCCGCGCGCGAACCCAGGCCTACGTTGCCGATCTCTCCGACGCGCGGCTGATGCCGCCGCTGCTCGAATGCATCAATCCCCTGCTTTGGGAACTGGGCCACGTCGCGTACTTCGCCGAGTTCTGGACGTTGCGCCACCTGACGGGGCGCGCACCGCTGCTGGCCGATGCCGACCAGCTCTACGATTCGGCGAAGATCGCGCACGACGAGCGCTGGCATCTGCCGCTGCCGAGCCGGCAGCAGACCGCGGCCTTCATGGAGCGCCAACTCGCCGGAACCCTGGCGCTGCTCGACGTCGAGCCCGCGCGGTCGGACGGCGGGACCTACTTCCACCGTTTGGCGCTCTTCCACGAAGATATGCACGGCGAGGCGCTGCTCTACACGCGCCAGACACTTGCCTACGAACGGCCGGCGCTGACGTACGCGCCCAAGCCCGGCGGCGGCGCGCTCCCCGGCGACGTTGCAATCCCCGGCGGCAGCTACACGATCGGCACGCCGCAGGACGAGCGGCACTTCGTCTTCGACAACGAGAAGTGGGCGCACGAGGTCGAGCTTGCGCCGTTTGCGATCGCGCGCGCGCCGGTCACCTGCGCCGAGTTCCGCGGATTCGTCGAAGACCGCGGCTACCTGGGGCGGCGCTTTTGGTCCGACGAAGGCTGGGCCTGGCGCGAAGCAGCGCAGGCCGAGCATCCGCTGCAGTGGCAGCGAACGCAGAGCAACGGCTGGGAGCGGCGCCACTTCGCGCGCTTCGTGCCGCTGGCGGACAACGAGCCCATCGCCGGGGTCAACGCCTTCGAAGCCGAAGCGTACTGCGCGTGGGCCGGGCGGCGTCTGCCGAGCGAAGCCGAATGGGAAGTCGCCGCGACCGGCGGGGAGCGCCGGCGCTATCCGTGGGGCGACGAACTTGGGACGTGGCCCGCGAACCTCGACGCGCGCTTCGGCGACGTCGTCGAGGTCGGCGCGTTCGGCAAAGGCGAAAGCCCGTTCGGAGTACGTGGGATGCTCGGGAACGTCTGGGAGTGGACCGCGACGCCGTTTGAACCCTATCCCGGCTTTGCGCCCGACCCGTATGCGGAGTATTCGGCGCCGTGGTTCGGCACGCACCGGGTGCTGCGGGGCGGCGCCTGGACGACGCGCGCGCGCCTGATCTCCACGCGCTGGCGCAACTACTATCGACCGCATCGCTGCGACATCGTCACGGGTTTCCGCACGTGCTCGCGCTGAACGCGCGCAACGGGAAGCGATGACGAAAGCCGACATCCTGCGCCTGACCCACCTCTCGGCCTGCGCGGGTTGAGCGTCCAAGATGGACCAAGGGGTCCTCGCGCAGGTCCTGCGCGATCTCCCGCCGCTCGACGATCCCAACGTCCTGGTCGGCACCTCGACCGCCGACGACGCAGGCGTCTACCGCCTCTCGGGCGAGCTGGCGCTCGTGCAGACGGTCGACTTCTTCACGCCGATCGTCGACGATCCGTACACGTTTGGCGCGATCGCCGCCGCCAACGCCCTCTCGGACGTCTACGCGATGGGCGCGCGGCCGCTGGTCGCGCTCGCGATCGCAGCCTTTCCGCCCGACCTCGATCCCGGCATCCTCGGCGCGATTTTGCGCGGCGGCGCGGACAAGGCACGCGAAGCGGGCGTCAGCGTGATCGGCGGCCACACGGTCAAGGACGCCGAGCCGAAATACGGTCTCTCGGTAACCGGCGTGATCCATCCCGACCGAATCGTGCGCAACGTCGGTGCGCGCGCCGGCGATATCCTTTTTCTCACGAAGCCGCTCGGAACGGGCATCCTGACGACTGCGCGCCGCAGCGACGAGATCGACGATGAGGCGCTCGCGCCGGCGATCGCGAGCATGCTCGCGCTCAACTCGGGCGCGGCGCAGGCGATGGCCGGCGTCGAAACGCACGCGGCGACCGACGTGACGGGCTTCGGGCTGCTCGGTCACCTGCACGAGATGCTCGGCGCTTCCGGCCCCGGCGCGCAACTCGACGCCGGCGCGGTCCCGCTCTTGCCGCGCGCGCTCGAACTCGCACGCGCCGGGACCGCTCCCGGCGGCACCCGCAGCAACCTGCGAAACGCGCGCGCTGCCGGCGTCCGCTTCGTGGACGTGGAGGAGGACCTCGCGCTCGTGCTGTGCGACGCCCAAACCTCGGGCGGGATGCTGGTCGCCGTCGCCGCGCGCGACGCCGCGCCTTTCGCAGCAGCGGCGCGCGCCGCCAACGTCGCTTGCGTCGCGCGGATTGGCGAGATCGTCGCCGAACCGGGCCTCGTCGTTAACTTCGGAACCCCGGAATTGCGCTGACGACGATTCCCGCAACGAGACCCGCGACCGCCACGACGCCAAGCGCGGCAACGAGCACCCGCCGCGGAAAGACGCTGCGCACGATGAAGAGCGTCGGCAGGCTGATCGCGGGCAAGGTCACGAGCAGCACCGCACCCGCGCCCGCGCCGAGTCCCAAGCCGAGCAGCGTCTGCACGATCGGAATCTCGCCGGCCGTCGGGATCACGAAGAGCGTGCCCACGATCGCAAGCCCGATCAACGTCAGGATTCCGGCGCTGCCGAACGTCAAGCCGGGGTGGAAGAACCAGGCGCGCAGCGCGCCGAGCAGCAGCACGATCACGATGTAGCCCGGGACGATCGTGTAGAGTTCCCACCACAGGATCGCAAGCCACTCGCGCAGCAGTTCCGCGCCGCTGCGCCCAGGATCTTCGATCGGCGCATCGAGCACGTCGATTGCGACCGAGCCGCGCATCAGGCGGTTGGCGAGGGTGGCCGCACCGAAGACCAAGATTCCGCCCGCGAGCAAACGGACGAGCATGAACTTCCAACCGAAGACGGCTACGATGAAGATCAGGACCGCCGGATTGAGGGTTGGATTACCGAGCAGCAGCGCGAGCGCCGCACCGACCGAGGCCTGCCCCTTGCGAAGGCCCACCACCAGTGGGCCGCTGCAGCAGGTTCACATCATCCCCCCGAGCGAGAGCGTGCCCGCGAGCGCGATCGAACGGAAATCCGAGCGCCCGAGCAGCCGATGGATCCAACGCCGCGGCACGAGCACTTGCACGGTGGCCCCGAGAATGAGGGCCAGCAGCAGCGCTTCCCAAATCGCGTTGTAGTAGGCGAGCGCGTAGCCCCAGGCCGCCGCCCAACCCGTCGCGTGCGCAACCCCGTCCGGACCGACGATGATCGAAGCGCCGAGCGTATGCTTCGCCAACGCCTTGAAACTCTTGGCGTAGTACGGCAGCCACTTCACGTAGAGCAAGCCGGCGATCAGCGTTATCAAAAAGACGGCCGTGCCTGCGAGCAAGCGTCCCGAGCCCGCGCGCGACGATTCGGTTGAATTCGATGTGGTCATACCGCCCTCGCTCTGCCGTGGAGGCCGCTCGGCTTTGACCCCGAGCGAGTTCCGCCCTGTGGCGACGCCGCAGCCGGTCCAGCGCGCCCGTGCGCGCGCCGTCCGACGGTGGCTCCGAACCCGCAGTCGCCGCCGGCGACCTGCCCGCATGCTAGCGCAAAACGTTCGGCTGCAATTTCAGCGGTCGCCGGGAAAACGCGTCGAGGTGAGCGCCACACCGCCGCTCCGTAATACCGGAACCGCGTCGCCTTCGTAGAGAGCCACCAGTCCCTCACCCTATGAGGCCCGCCCGAGAGGTTTGATCCGCTTGACGGAACTCCCGACGCGGTTGCGCAGAGCATCGTAGAGATCGACCGCTATCTGCATCCGCATCCATGACTCGGCGCTAAACCCGAGCGCCCGCTCGAAGCGAAGCGCGGAGTCCATCGTCACCGGGCGCTTCCCATGAAGGATTTCCGACAGGCGCGCGTTCGTGATGCCGATGTGTTTGGCGAACGCCGACTGTGTGATCCCGAGCGGCTCCAGGAACTCCCGGAGCAAGATCTCGCCGGGAGGAGTCGGCCGCCGCTTGCTCGGGGTCGCGAGGGGGCGATTCATCATTGTCTCCTCGTCGTGATAATCGACGATCTCGACGTCGATCGCTCCTGCTTCCGTCCAGCGAAACAGATGCGGTACCGATCGTTGCTTCGAACCGAGTGTTGCCCGGCGCGATCACCGTAAAGCGCTTCGCGCCGGTTACCGGGCGGAACGCGAAGCTGCTCCAAGCTCACCGCCGCGTCCAGCAAGGTCAGCTTGTCGACGGCCCTCGCTCGGAGCGCGACCGCGAGCACCATACGAGCCGCCCTGGAAGGGACGCCGTCAAAGAGTTCTCGCGTCGCGCGATCCGCAAATCGCACGCACGGAGCGACCAACGCTTCCCGACTTTACTTGGAACGCCGCGCGTGTCCTGAGGCGCTTGGTTCATCTCAATTCGACTCGAAGAGCGCGGTGTCGAGGCGTTCGACGGAGGCGATCGACGAGATGACGGTTTGGGCGAGGCGGTCGAGTTCGGCGGCTTGGTAGCGTTCGAGCGCTTCGGGATCGAGACCGTCACTGTGCTCGCGCGCTTCGTGCAACAAGAACGCGTAGAACGCGCTTTGCACGAGGAAGGCGGTCTTCATGCGCGCGATCCCCTGCTCTTGATACGGAACGCCGTCAAGCAAACGCTGCAAGTGCAGGTTGTCCATGTTCACCCAAATCGTGAACTCCTCGGGAGACTCGGCGACGCTTGCGACGCTGCGCTCGTCGAAGCGGTGTTGCGCCCACTCGGCACGATAGACTTCGTAAATTTCGGGCACGCGCACGCGGGCGGCACCGTTGGGGGCAGCCGGTTCGGGCGGCGGCGGAGCGACGACCGAGAACGGCGCCGAGTCGTCGTGGACGCGCCCCTCGGCATCGGTGAGCCGTGCGGTGAGCGTCCCCTGCGTTCCAACGTCCCCGACGGCACGCACCATCGCGCGCAAACGGCCGCCGCGCAGGTCGCTCGCACGCACGAACTCGGCCGCTTCGAACGGGGCCGCGACGACCACCAGGCGTGCCTCGGCGTAGCGCGTGAGGTAGCCGTCGGGCGCATCGGATTCGAGCGTAACCCGCGCGAGCCGCCCGCGCGGCAGCACGAGCGCTCCGTTTGCGGTCACGATCCGCACGAAGGTGGGATGGGCGAGTGTCGGAAGCGGCTCGGAGGAAGCGGCGCCGTCGCTTTCGCCGCCGACCGCGGCCGCTGCGGCCGCGTTACCGGCGCCGCGCCCGCGGACCGCCGCCGGTTCCGTGCCGGGGTGGAATTTCTCGAGCAGCGTCGCGAAGCGATGGCGCAGCCGCTTCTGATCGGTCGCGGTCCGCGCGGAGAGCAGGCGTTGACGCCGCTGCGCGTTGCAGGTGCGCAGCTGCTCGTCCTCGCGAAGCGCCTCGACGACCGCCTCGAAGAGATCGCGGGTGCGCGCGCCGCGCTTGAGACGGTCGCGGGTCGTCGAGAGGAGGGCGCGCTTGGCCGCGGCGCCCACGCCGTCGAGTTCGATCTGCACGACCAGCGCGTTGCGCAGGTACGGCAGCTCGAGCCGCTCGACGATGAAGCGGCGATCCTCGAGGCCGTGCGTCTGCCCAAAGTTCGTGACGTAGACCGGGTGTGCGGGGTCGGAATTGAGCGTTGCGTCGTCGTCGGCGAGGACCCAGCAGCGAATTTCGACCAGGCCGTCGCGACCGTGCGGACCGAACGGCAGCGCGCACGCGCCGCGGTATTCGATCCGCTCGTCGCCGGCGGACTGCAGCTCGGCAAAATGCCCCGCGAAGCGCACCCGCTGCTCGAAGAGCCCGCGCCGCTCGACCATCTCGAACGGCAAGATCGGATCGAAGAGCGCGACCCGCGCCAGCGCCGCGAGCCCGCCGCGCGGCGCGTCGATCGGGCCATCGTAGCCGGTCAGCTCGTAGGCAAGATGCCGCACGACCGTGCCGCGGCGCACCTGCAGATCGCGCGGCAGCCGCCCGATGTCGCCATCGGCTCGCACCAGGTAATCGTAGCGTCCGTTCTTATTGCGACGCGGGTCGAGGTCTCGATACTGCACGACGGTCACGCCGAGATCCGACACGTCGGTCGCCGAGGCGATGATCGTGCCGCCGGGCGAGAACGCAAAGGTCGTCGAGCCACCTTGCCCGTAGGCGCCGGCCAAATACGGCTTCGCCAGCTTGTTGCTGCCGGCCAGATTGAGAATCGTCGAGGGCATATCGGCGGGCGCGATCCCGCAACCGTCGTCGCGGACTTCGAGCATCGGTCGCTTGGCGGTCGGTCCTTCCTCGAGCGAGACCACGATGTGCGAGGCGAGCGCATCGGTGGCGACGAGCGCGAGGTCGAGCCGGCCCTCGGGGATCGCGAACAGCGCGCGGGCCGCTTCGCGCGGCGATTCGAGGTTCGCAACCAGTGCCGGGTCGGTATGCGCGGCGGCCTCTTCGATCACCGCGTCGATGGCGTTCGTGATCCGCTCGACGAAGGCAATTCCGGGGTCGGACCCGATGTTGACCAGGCCGTAGTTTCCCTCTTTGCCGCCGAGCGCTGCCCAGCGATACCCAAGGCGCACGAGTTCGCGCAGCGCAAGCCGCATCGCCCCGAGATCGTGCGCATCGGCAAGAGCGCGAAGCGCTTCGTGCTCCGACATCCCAAGCGACCTTCGACTCGGCTCCCCGGAAGCCCGCGCCTCTCGCCTTCCGGGCCACCGCTTTTGCGGTCTCTTGTATGTGCTACTATATGGTCATGATACAGGTCAATATCGCCGAGGCCAAGGCGCAGCTCTCGCGCCTCTTGCGGAGCGTGCGCAAGGGCGAGACGGTAACGATCTGCGAGCGCAACGTCCCGGTGGCAGAATTGCGCGCGATCGTCGCGCCGCGCAAGACGAAACGGCCGCTTGGAACGGCGCTCGCGGGCTACGAAATTCCGGCCTCGTTTTTCGAACCGCTGCCGGACGATCTCATCGCGCTCTGGGAAGGCAGCGAACCGTGAGGGCTTGCTCGACACGGCGACGTTCCTATGGATGTGCCACGAGCCGCGGCGGCTCAGCGTGCGCGCCGCGCGACTCATCGAAGACCCTTCAAATGAAATCTACCTGAGTACGATCGCCGCCTACGAGATCGTCGTCAAAACGCGGCGACCTACGTTCGCGCAGAGCGCGAACGCCGCAGCATCCTCCCGCTCCCGCTCGACGAAGCGGCGGCGCCGACCACCGAGCGCGTCCCCGCTCTCCACAAAGACCCCTTCGACCGTTTGCCGATCGCTCAAGGTTCGCCCACAATTGGAAGCCGTGCATGCGGCCCGCTCGATCGCGCGCAGGCGTCGCGCGATCGCGCTCATCTACGCCGCAAGGGACACAGAGCACAACGCGGCCGTCGTCGTGCGCGACCTCTTGAAATGGCGCATACAGACATTAGGGTGGACGCGCGGCCGGCCTGAGGCGAGCGTACACCACTTCGTCCACGACGATCCCCGACCGCGTCGTCGCCGCCGACTCGAGGACCGCCTCGCGCCGGTAGCCGGCGCGCTCGAGCACGCGCGCCGACCGCGCGTTCGGCTTCATGACGCCCGCCCAAAGCCGATGCAACGACGAGGTCGCGAGCGTGTGCTCGGTCAACGCGCGCAGAGCCGCGGTCGCGACACCACGACCCCAAAACGAAGAGCCCAGCCAATAGCCGACCTCGGCACTGCCTCGGTGAATGTCCGCGCCGGGCTCGAGGCTGATGCCTCCCGCGAGGACGCCTTCAACGTCGATTGCAAAATGCGTCGGCTCCTCGCGCACGCGCTGCAATGCGACCCACGCCGCGGCGTCATCGTCGGAATACGGGCTCGGGAAGCGCAGCGTCATGTACTCCGCCACACGGGCATCGTTCGCGAGCGCAGGCAGCGCTCGAATGTCGCTCTCGGCCCACCTGCGTACGTTGCAGAGCGGCGTCTTGAGGCCGCGCGTCGGGAAAAGCATCGCGTTGCCGCGCTCGCGCGCTACCCGGTCCGGGTCGCTTGGTGGCGCTTGGCGCCGCACGCCGCGCCGCGTTCGGCTGCGAACGCGGCGATCC